>NZ_JAUBSH010000023.1:0-84098 GCF_036704705.1 Microcoleus sp. K1-B1
CGCTATTTTTACCAACGGGGGATGAGGGCTATAAGTCAGATTCAGTCTAGCTCTTAGCCATCTTGTCACCCCCCCAGAAATTTCTCTCTTCTCTTCTCTTTCTCTGCGCCCTCTGCGCCCTCTGCGGTTAAAAAATCCAAATTAATTCCGCAACCCGTCGCAGAAATTGTTTTTTAGTTGGTTCACCATTCTTGTTGGGCTTCTGCTTCTGCTTGGATTAAATTTTGCCGTAGTTGCACCCAATTTATTTGATGAGATGGCAAATCTTCGATGAGATTTCCGCGCTGTAAATGCAGAATTCGCGTGCTAAATTGCTCGGCTAATTCTAATTGATGGTTTACCATTACAATTGTGGTTTGGCCGTTTGTTAGCTGTGTCAATACTTGCAAAAGGTGGGCGGCTTTTCCTGCGTCTAGGGCGGATGTTGGCTCGTCTAAAAGCAAGATTTTTGGTTGTAGGATGATGCCGCGGGCGATCGCCACGAGCTGTTTTTGGCCTGTGGAAAGCTGCAATTCGGTGCGATCGAGCCATTCTTGGGGTATGTGCAGTTGTTCGATCGCCCCGCTAATTCTCTCAGCAATGTTTGATGAAGTCACGCCCCGCAGCTTCAAAGGATAAGCCAATGCTTCTCGCACCGACATTCCCAAAAGCTTCGATTCTTGCAGGATGAGGGTGATTTGTTTGCGGAGTTCGATCGCAGGTATGTGGCGATATTCTGTATTTTCCAGATAAATCGAGCCGCTCGTGGGACTGCTGAGCCGGTTTAGCAACCGCAACAGCGTTGTTTTCCCCGCACCTGAAGGGCCAACAATTGCCACGCGAGATCCCTTGTGTACCTGAAACGATATATTTTCCAACAAGTAACTGGAGGCGATCGGTGTTTTCAAGCTTACACCGTCAATTCGCAGTTGAGGATTTGTTTCTGTATTATTTTCCGAATAATTAGGCATTGAATTCATTAAAAATCCCAAAAAGTTGCACATATTTCGATCCCCCTAAATCCCCCTTAAGAAGGGGGACTTTGATCGGAATCTTGTCCCCCCCTTATTAAGGGGGGTTAGGGGGGATCGGAATTCTATGCAACGACCTATAAAATTGGTATGAGTCGAGGACGATCGCAACTAAATTCATCCGTGTATCCCTGTCGTTATCCTTTTCCTTCTCAAACTTTTACAGCTTTTTCTAAAGGAAAACCCAGCTTTTCGCGCTGTTCCAAATAAAGCTGAGCAACTCGCCGCGCCAAGTTGCGAATTTTGGTAATATACCGAGTTCTTTCCGTTACCGAAATCACACCTCTAGCATCGAGTAAATTGAAAGTGTGAGAACATTTTAACACATAATCAAGACTAGGTAAAACCAATCCTTGTTTGGTCAATTGTTCGGCTTCTTGCTCGTACAATCCAAAGAGAGTAAACAGCAATTCGGGATTGGAAGCTTCAAAGTTATAAGTACACTGTTCTATTTCTCCTTGCAGGTGAACGTCGCCGTAACTTATGCCATCTTTCCACTGAATTTTCGTCATCGCATCGACTTCTTGGAGATACATTGCTAGGCGTTCCAGTCCGTAGGTAATTTCAATGGAGACGGGGCGACAGTCAATGCTACCGCACTGTTGAAAGTAGGTAAATTGGGTGATTTCCATGCCGTCGAGCCAGACTTCCCAGCCGACGCCCCAAGCTCCGAGGGTGGGCGATTCCCAGTTGTCTTCTACGAAGCGAATGTCGTGGTCTTCTGGGCTAATTCCTAATGCTCTGAGGGAGTCTAAATAGATATCTTGGATGTTGGGAGGAGAGGGTTTAATTAAAACTTGATATTGATAGTAATGTTGGAAGCGGTTGGGATTTTCGCCGTAGCGTCCGTCGGTGGGGCGGCGACAGGGTTCGATGTACGCGACTGACCAAGGTTCGGGGCCGATTGCTCTGAGAAAGGTGTGGGGATTCATGGTTCCTGCACCTTTTTCTGTGTCGTAGGATTGGGCGATCAGGCATCCTCGATCGCTCCAGAATTTGTTTAAGGTGGCAATGACTGATTGAAAGTTCACTGGTTTAAATATGGTTAGCGAGTGTCTAAGCTTATTTAAGCATACTCAAGGCACGGTTTAT
Source organism: Microcoleus sp. K1-B1 (assembly GCF_036704705.1). Taxonomy (NCBI): domain Bacteria; kingdom Bacillati; phylum Cyanobacteriota; class Cyanophyceae; order Oscillatoriales; family Microcoleaceae; genus Microcoleus; species Microcoleus sp. K1-B1. The sequence goes on from NZ_JAUBSH010000023.1 coordinate 2,103, forward strand.
TCAAATAAACCCTGCCGAAATTAGATAAGAGATGCTGAACGTATCGCTGGATATTTAAGCTTTTTTTTCAGGTATATTGTATCGATCGAGTTATGGCGATCGATAATAGCAATGTTTTCTAGATCGATACTCGCATTGCGATCGGGCGCGTTGAGTCACTAACCGACGCAAAGTGGCGGATACATAACTCCTGCTGCTGTCTGTAAGCATGAGCTTTGGCTAAGCGCACCCAAGGTTCTAGGAGCAAGTATCGATCGAGTTCGACTCTGTGTTATCCTCAGAGGCAATAAAAGGAAAAGACCTGCAAATCAATCCGTGTTTACTTCGTCCCAATGGATCATCTATCTCAATTTTTATAGACTCCATATAATTACCCTGATACCCCAGAATTGCTAGAAATACCCGCACAACTAGGTTTGACAACTTGCGAAGTTCAAGAGCTACATCCACTCCACCAAATCCTTCATGAACAATCTTGTCTCTTATTGTTATGAACTCTAATTCTGGAAATAAGTCTTCATATGGCACACTATAAGTCTTAAACATTTCCTTGAGGCTAGTTCGTAAATTTCCTATCTGATTGTAGGAACCACTAGCAAAAGACTTTTCAACTTTAAGCGCAAAAATATTATATTTTTTAAGCTCATCTTGGTTATTAATACCTTGCGGGAAGTCCGATACAACCTTTAAAATCTGGTGTCTGATTTGTCGGTAAATATTCGTAGGAAGAAGGCTCTTACTAGCATTGCTCGAATGTTTTTTGTTTAAGGATTCTAAAACCGTACATAAAAGTAAGAAATTCACTGCAGCCATAGGGCTAACAAATGTATCAATGTACCAGCTTAAGGCTAAACCTACACCTTTATCGCTGAAGGTTTCCCATGTCAATTTTTTAGCACACTGCTGCATGAATTGATATAAATGAGGTGATTGTATAACAGCTATTCCCCTTGCTTCACTACGTAGTTTTCTCCCTGACCAGTATTCACTTTTTATCTGAAAATGCTCATACCTCACACCCTTGATGCTATATATTTTATCAACGCAATGCCCCGATGCAAGTGAAAGAAGTGATATGAGCCAAGCACAATAAGTCTCATAGGAATCTTGTTCATTTTCACGAATATTTCTGAGTGTCATCTCTGCGCTTAAGATACCACTTTTATTTGTGCTTTCTCTAGTTGAAACGGACTCAATACACATTTTAGCTTCAAGGTTTCCAATTTGAGCTGACAAATTCTGTATAACTTCTATATTTGCAAGACCATACACAATTTCTTGGGTTCCTCCCTCTTCTAAGGAATCTAAATTGTAATCAATGTCCAAGTCCCTAAGTCTAACTTGAGATTTACCCTCTTGGTCGATATTTTCAGAGTTGTCAAACCCAAGCGTGACTTGAAAGTTGACATCAGCAATAATCGCCTTTATTTTCCATCCCTCAAGTGTTGTGCCTTCAATCTCGTAATCACCCTCATATGGTTGTTGAACCATCTCTCTTTCAAGTCCATCTAGTTCCCAGAATTGCAGAATATCTAGTTGCTCTGTTGTCACATCTTTCAACTGATAAATGGGAGAAGATTCATAAAATCTTTTGTGACTAATATCTTGATTTACTTGCGAGTTCATTTCAAACAAAATATTGCCGTTTACATGGCAATATATATTAGCGTCATTAATTTGTATCGGCTGAGTATCTTCTTCGTGAAACTTCTTAAATATTCCTGAAAAAGTAAACTGCTTCTTAAGTTCCATACTGGGGTCTCTAGAGAGTAAATAATCCTGTTTAAATTATGAGGTTGATTCAGCAGGTTGTCTGCTTCAATACCACACAGCCTAACAATTCAAATGCAGCATAGCACAAATTAAGAAAAAGCGCTTCGATTGAGTGCTGCTGGATGCAATCATGCCATATCTAGATGGATATGAGGTGACGGCACAAGTGCGTCAGAATCAGAAGTTATCTTTTATGGCTATTGTGCTGATGATAGATTGCGATAGTCCCAGCTTAGTTTATAGGCTAGATTGTGGGGCAGATGATTTTATTTGCAAGCCAATTAAACGGAAATATCTGCTGGCGAAGATTCGGGCGTTGTTGCGGTTGAAGTCGGCGATTGAGGAACGCGATCGCCCTAGCCGCGCACGCTTGCGCGATCGCATTTACGAAGGTGCGGATACAATCACGAACGACATTACCATCCGCTTTCATCAACCCCTATAGCAATATCACAGTTTCAGCCGATTGATTTCCCCCATTACGATGGCGAAGATGCAAAGTAATTTCTGTATCGAGTCGCTTGAGGAAAAGCAGTAGTTTGCCCTCGCTAAACCGTTGAAACTCTCCGTTCATTAAATGAGATACTTCTGGCTGTGGAATGCCAAGAAGTTGACTAACTTCGCGTTGTTTTAAGTTCCGTTGTTTCAGGAGACGGATTACTTGAATCCCTATTTTGCCTCGCATAAAAAGTTCATCTGCATCCTTCAGACCGAGGTCAGCGAATACGTTGCCACTGCTTTCTTCAAAAATCGGTTCTTGTGTCATGGTTGTTCCTCTCTTGGCATGGTATAGTACCCATCTTCGATTCGCCTCGACAACTCATGAAAACAGACACCATTTTCTACAGCCTGTTTCAAGAATTTCCCAGCTTCTTCTTTGAACTGATCGATCGTTCCCCAGACGAAGCCGCCGCCTATGAATTCACCTCCCGCGAAATCAAACAACTCGCATTCCGCATCGACGGGTTATTTCTCCCCAAAACCGAAGAACCTGAAAAACCATTTTACTTGGCTGAAGTTCAGTTTCAACCCGATGCCGACTTGTACTACCGCATCTTTGGCGAACTCTTTCTCTACCTGCGACAATACAAACCCGTTAATCCTTGGCGCGTGGTTGTCATCTATCCCAATCGTCGGATCGAACACGAACAGATGCTGCAATTTCAGGAACTCTTAACCAGTCAGCGCGTCCAACGGATTTACCTTGATGAATTGCCAGAAGCCGCAGATCGATCGCTGGGAGTGAAAGTTGTTAAACTGGTAATCGAGCCAGCAGAGACAGCAGCAGAACAAGCACGGCAGTCGATCGCAATGGCCCGACAACAGATATCCGATCCTACCGTTCAACGCGATTTAATTAACCTCATCGAAACAATTATCGTCTACAAACTCCCCCTGAAAAGCCGCGAGGAAATTGCCGCCATGTTGAATTTAAGCGAACTCAGACAAACTCGATTTTACCAGGAAGTCAAGCAAGAAGGTTTAGAAGAAGGTTTAGAACAAGGACTCGAACAAGGACTCGAACAAGGTGAACGCCAAGCGAAGTTAGAAGCCATTCGTCGGATGATAGCGTTTGGAATGAATTTAGAGACGATCGCGCAATTATTAGATTTGTCTCTCGAATTTGTTCGCCAAACAATTAACAAAATCCAACGGGAATCGATGTCACTCCCCGAACAAAAGATCGACTCATTTATCGAACTATTAACTCAGCAGCGATCGCTCTTCGGGGCCGAACAATTAACCGAACTAGCCCAGTTAATTGAACCCTTATCCGATGAGATCGATGTCCTTTCAGAAGCGATTTCATCCTGGGCGGAAAATTACCCTTCAATTCAGGAAGCTCAAGCCAAACTGCTCGAACCACTACCGCCCGCTAAGGCATCAGAAAAAGCAGCAGTCAGCGGAGAAAGTAGCGAATCTCAACTCCGCGATCGCCTCAACAAACAAGCTCTCAAAAATGCCATTTTATTGTAGCGCGAGCTGCCATATTTCAACTGGTAAATAAACTGAGGCAGATATTGCTGTCTTGCGTCAGGTGTTGAGTGGAAGCGATCGCCAAATTGCCACTAAAAAACAGAATAGCCAGAACCCCGACTTCTTGAATAAGCCGGGGTTCTGACAGTGAAAAAGTTGAGATTACTTTCTAGTTTAGTCTGCAGGAGCCAGGGAAACTAACAGAGTGATGTTGTCAACGCCGATGACATAAACCGTGTCTCCCGGTGTGAGGGTGATTTGGCGATCGCAACGTGCGGGCCACCAGCTACCTTGGAAGCGGACGCGACCTGTTTGATTCGGGTAAATCGATTCATCGACGACTGCTTCTTCGTTGAAGTAGTTAAAATTGGTGTTGATGTAGTTATCCATTAAGAGATTGTTTTCTGTGCTGTAGGTGTGAGTAGAAAAAATAGAACCGAAAGCTTTTATTACGTTAAACATTTTGTTGACTCCTTTTGTGTTAAAATATATCGAAGTTTAATCGCCTATTTTGTGTTCTTTGAAAAGTAGCATTTCCTGGTTGGGATTGATTACCAGGTCGTTCATGCTCTGATTTAGTCTGCGGGAGCGAGGGAAACTAACAGAGTGATGTTGTCAACGCCGATGACATAAACCGTGTCTCCCGGTGTAAGTGTGATTTGGCGATCGCACCGTGCGGGCCACCAGCTACCTTGGAAGCGGACGCGACCTGTTTGATTCGGGTAAATCGATTCATCAACTACTGCTTCTTCGTTGAAGTAGTTAAAATTGGTGTTGACGTAATTTTTGATTAGCATATTGTTAGCTGTGCTGTATCCTTGGGTAGAGAAAATCGAGCCGAAAGCTTTTACTACGTTGAACATGATATTTACTCCTGTGGTGTTAAAATATATGGGGATGTGTAATTGTCTGTTTATGCTATTTGAGAGGCTGCATTTCCTCGGTTGAGATTGATTGATTGCCTTGATATTTCATTGTTCTTGCCTTCCGTGGTTTTATCAGGATAAAAGACAAAGAATTTTTGAAATGTTGAGGGGATTTGCGAAGCGGTTGCGGGAGTCTAAATCCAGTAATTCCGAGGTATTGAATTAAGGATTTCATGGTTGAGCAGTTGGTGGGATTTACCTTAAGGGTAGATGTGGTTAGCTACATTAGAGATTGGCTGATTCCGCATTACTACTGCTGTGAAGATGTTTTCTTTTTGGGTTTTATGTTTTGATTGGGTTGTGACTCACTTGCTTTACACTTACTAATTTGCCAGGAGTCGAATATCTTTGGGGCGATCGCCAGTCCACTTTCCGAGTCTGGTACTGGCACATGACACTGGCTAACCTGCAAACAACGATTTTGCAATGGTTTCTGCCTACATATCAGGCTGGTAGCTGTGCCAATTTAGCTAACTGGACTACCGCAAACAGTGAATTATGAACTTACGCAGTCTCGATCGCCCAATCCGGAATATCCATACATATCTAGTCCGTGACTTACGCACCAAACCCCTAAAAACCCAGTTTGTGACACCCTGTGCGCCATTAGGGGCCCGTAAGCGGATCTATGATATAAGCAAGTAAACTTGGCAACTCACCCACCCTCCCCATGCGATATTGATTTGTACCTACCTATTTAGGCATAGACCATAGGCGATCGAGACTGACGCAGATATCACGACGCGGTAGGAGTTTTTGATCGATGGAGGTCGATCGCACCCTGTTATCCAATTATTGAACAGGTCGAACTTAAAATCCATTCATAAATTCAGAATCTTAAATTCATAAAAGTCATAATTATAGACAACCTGCTTGATACTGCATAATTGTTACAGGAATTTTGAATAAAGTTTTAGCTAATTGAGACAAACCGAACTTGAATTTAAGCGACTGCGGCAATTCTTGTACGGAAACTTCTACGAAGCCAAAGCGAGTATAAAATGATGCGAGTCGCTTTCCCAAACATTCTAAATATAGCGGTTCTGTAGCTTGTTGAATTAAATATTTTGTGAGGTAGCTTCCCAAACCTCGATCGCGCCAATCTTTCGCCACCACCAAGCTGCCCAATTCTTGCGCGCCCGCAAAGTTCCGCAACTGTCCGCAAGCTGCCAATTTTTCCTCGCATTCGATGACCCAGAATTGCTCCCAGCGCAACTGAGTTGGATCGAGTCTTGCGCTCCACACTAACCTTCTAATTGATTTGATATCTTGAGCTGAGGCGGGGCGGATGGCGCATTCAGAGGGTAAGGAAAAAGAAGTTTCATTCATTATGATTCCATAAAATGATCTTTAGTAAATTTATTCTTATTTTCCGAGTCTAGTTCCAGAGGGTGTATTTAAGTATAACTGCTGTCACTGGAAATTATACCAGCTAGCCGCTTCAAAATGCGAAAAACTTCGTAAAGTTCATTTCCGGGATTCGCAATATCGAAAAGTTTAGAGACGGCATACTGCGGTGTGTCTCGTTTGGTCATTTTGATAAATCGAAAGCTGCTACCATTTGTCAGAAGCCCAAATGTTACTGGTTCTGGACTAGGGTCATTCAGCATATAAAATAGTAACTGAGGAAGCCCTGCTTCAACGGAATATTGAGAGCGTTTGGCTTCGATCGCAACTACCCAAAAAGATTTCAGCAATAGCAGGACATCGATGCTACCCCTGACAATTGTATCTTCATCTTCAATAGTCAGTTCTACTGATTTTTCTGCCTCTATGTGAAAGGGAGTCAAGTAGAAATCTGCTAAAAATAGCAAGGGAGCCAGTACCACCATTTTTACGGTATCTTCCAGCATCGCGTACTTGACACTGTTGATATAACCTGCTTTTACGTTGTCAAGCGCTCGCTTTTTGTCATCGCTAATTTCCGGTAAATCGTCAATCCACTCCCGGAAGAATTGCTCGTCTTCACAAAGTTGAAAATTAAATTTTGTTTCGACATCTAGCAGGGTCAGTGTTTTTGCTTGAATGCTTTGTGTCATAGTTTTATGTATTTATTTTTTAGTTGGTACGTATTGTAGCATATCAACTGTCGATCGCCTCCCACAAAACCTCCGCGCCAAACCTTACCGGATCGGTACAAGGCAATCCCGTTTCTGCTTGAACTTCTGCTATTGCTAACAGCGCATCTGCCTCATTTAAGTGATGAGTGTTGAGGGCGATCGCACTCACTTTTCCCCCTGCAAAAGCACCCGCAGCAGCAGCTAACATTTCGTACAAATCAACCACTTTTGATAACCGGGGAATCGATACGTGCGGGTGATTGCGAATGCTAGTTTGTCCGGCTCGGTGCGCTAACATTAAGTGAGTTGGCTGCGAACCCCGCAACAGTGGCAGAGTCGCCGTCGAACCCGGATGCAATAGCGAACCTTGCCCTTCTACGTGCAGAATATCGCATTCAGAACCCAATTTGATCGCCATTTGTTCGACAGCACCAGCGGCGAAATCAACTCGCACTGCATCCAAAGGAATGCCTTCATTTCCGATCATTAAACCAGTTTGTCCCGTTGCTAAAAATTTGGAACGCAAACCCCGCCGCAAGCAAGTGCGATTGAGTTCCAGACTGGTTGACATTTTGCCAACGCTCATATCTGTGCCGACGGTTAACACGCGGCGACAACTTAATTTAGCGGCGGCTGCAGAGGCGATGGCACCGACAGATTTCGGTTCCTGACGCACGTCCCAAATCCATTGATTTTCGGTTAAAGGAACTGTTATCAAAGGTGCAAGTTTCGCGTGCAAACCGTTGACAACTGACAAACCTGCTGCTACTGCTTGATTAATTTCTGGCACCCATTCCGCAGGCAAAACACCGCCGGAAGGAGCGATACCAATTAGCAGAATATTCGGCGCAAATTGCAGTGCTTCTGCAACGGAAGCAACTATCGGTACTTGTTGAGGAATGCCCGTTAATTCAGGTAAAGATTGTCCGGCACATTGGCTGTCTATTACTGCTACAATTTGTGCTTCGCTGTAGCGCAAAAATGCTAAACCTGTTTTGCCGGAAGAACCGAGAATACCCTCGTGCAGCAAGATTGCAACTTTGCCATTTTTGATCGGATAGTTTTTAGTCATTGGTTCACTTTTGATAGGCGGATTTTAGATTTTAGCTTCAATCTAAAATCTAAAATCTAAAATCGATTGGGTGTTAGCTGTGATTTGGGTTCAGGATAAGATCATTCGGATCTTCTCCCAATTCTCGCAATCTGGCCTCTAGTCGCGAGGCTCGCTGGCGTTCCTGTTCCGCTTGTTGTTGAGCGGCTTCGGCTTGTTGTTGAGCGGCTTCGGCTTGTTGTTGAGCGGCTTCGGCTTGTTGTTGAGCGGCTTCCTCCGGCAACAAAACTAAATTGCCAGATTCATCGAAAAAACGCACCCAAGTCGCTGTTTCTCGATCGACAATTCCTTCCCAAGTGCCCAACCAAAAACCTAACGTTTCGCACCACAGCCAACCCCGCTCGTTGGGCACTAACGGCTGATAGCGCAGGTTGGCATCTAAACGCCATCCTTGCAAAGAATTCGGCTCAAAAGGATCGAAAACAAAGTAATCAGGAGTTCTAAAAACCTGCTCGTAAATATCCTTTTTTTTCCCTGTATCCTGATTTGCCGTTGACGGTGACAGCAGTTCCACAATGACATCCGGGTAACGTCCGTTTTCTTCCCAAACTACCCAGCCTTGTCGAGAAGTATTGCTGTCTACACCCAACACAGCGAAAAAATCCGGGCCTCGGAAATCCTGATTCCGAATCTGTTTAGCGCTGTAATAAATAAACATATTGCCACCGACAAAAAAATCGTTCCGGTTAGCAAAACCTTGTTCTACGGAACGGATTAAAACGGTCATTGCTATACGGTGGCGGTTGCTTTCCATTTCTGCACCATCATCAAAAATTAAATCAGTCGGCGGTTTATGTTCTTCAAAAAAAAGTTTGGCTTCTCTATCAATTCCCTGTCCTATTGATTCTACTGGTATCATACTATCTCCAGATTTATCTTGAGCGATACTTCTATTCTACAATCTTCATTCGCTGCACTCCCAATCCCGATCGCCCGTTTGGCAACAAACACCCATTTTCGACGATCGCACCGGTGAAAGGATCGTCTAATAAATTTAAGTGACTGTCCAAATCCAAATAGTCAGCTAGCGGTGAAAGTTGTGCTGCTGCTGTATTTGCGATCGCGCTATCTGAATAGCAGCCGAACATTACTTGCAAATTGCAGGCTTTTGCGGTGTGAATCATCCGCATTGCTTCAGTCAATCCCCCTGACTTCATCATTTTGATATTAATGCCGTGGACGCAGTGCGCTAATTTGGGTATATCGGAACTATTAAAGCAACTTTCATCAGCAAAAATTGGCAGGGGCGATTTACGGTACAGTTCTGAGAATTCATCCATACCCGCGACGGGTGAAAGGGGCTGTTCTACATAATTTATCTGGTATTTTTCTAGCCAGTGACACATTTCGAGCGCACTGCTCAAACTCCAACCACCGTTAGCATCTACACTGATTTTAAGGTTAGCGGGTGCTTCCTTTAGCACTGCTATTAACATAACTTTGTCGGCTTCGATTCCTTCGGGATTGCCTAATTTGACCTTGACGGCGCGGTATTTGATGCTTGCTGGATCTGTCCCATCTTTACCAAACCAATCGCGCACTCTTTCTCTTGCACCAGACGGCGAATTAATGCCGATTGTGACCGAGGTGGGGACGATGCGCGATCGATCTAATCCCCACATTTTCCACAGCGGCAAGCCTGCTTTTTTCCCCAGCCAGTCGTGCATTGCCATGTCTATGCCGGCGCGGGCGGCTGAGGGTAAGTTGGCCTCTGTTAATACTTGTTCGATTTTTTGGCGATCGAACGGAGTAAACTTTTCTAGCAGCGGTGCGACTTCCTGCAATGCAGCTAGCAGAATTTCGGTACTTTGGGGCCGAGAACCTGTGGAAAACGGCGAAGCTTCTCCCCAGCCTTCGATGCCTTCGTGTGCTAATTTTACCCATAAATTCGTACTTTGGGCTGTTGTACCGCGGCTGATGGTAAGGGCAAACCGCTTGCGGACAGTGAAAGTTTCAATTTGAACGTGCATTGTCAGTGATTGGTAATTTTTTGTAGATAAAAATCCGAGGGGGCGGATTGCGCCGCTATTGCCATTTTTAACTTTTTACTTTATAGTTTGATTTTGCTTGTTCTAGTTTATCAAAAACTTGATGAAATTCATTATTTCTGTTTCGCCGAAGAGAGTTGCTTTCTCTCTCAGCATTTGGGTGCTCTTCTTTGCTGTTGCTGGTTGCATCGTACAAGTTCTGCGGTACGGTTTTAACTATAAAGAACGCTGGATTAGTTTGTTTAACTTAGACCAAGAAATAAATTATCCTTCGTGGTACTCGTCATTTACTTTGCTGTTTTGCGCGATTTTGCTAGGTATTATTGCTAGTGCTAAGAAGAAGCAGGGCGATCGGTATTTTGGACACTGGAAAGCGCTGGCGTTGATGTTTGTATTTTTTTCTTTAGATGAAATATTGAGTCTGCACGAAATATTAATTATTAACGACTTGCGAAAGGCACTGAATTTAGGGGGGATTTTTTACTTCATTTGGGTAATTCCTGGGGCGATTTTTGTTGGGGTTACTGCGCTGGCTTATCTCAAGTTTCTCCGGCACCTACCCCGGCAAACAAGGGACTTTTTCTTACTAGCAGGCAGTATATATGTGGGTGGAGCACTTGGCATGGAAATGGTTACTGGCTATTATGCAGATGCGGTAACTAAACGAAACTTGATATACGGTTTGATGGTTTGTGTTGAGGAAGTTTTGGAAATGGTAGGGGTAATCGTATTCATCTACGCCCTGCTGTCTTACATCGGTTCCCATCTTGAAGATATTGATGTGCGGTTGAAGATAGTGGATAATCCAGAGAGGTAAAACTGACGATTAACCAAGATTATTAACGAAATTGAAATCGCAGACTTTATGGCTATCTACTTCTACACCACTGCCAGCGAATACGGCTGTTTTTCTAATTTTTCCAGTCATGGATTCGAGTTAGACGGAGAATATTGGCCAACTACCGAGCATTATTTTCAAGCACAAAAGTTTCCCAAAACGGCTCATTGTGACCAAATTCGCCACGCAAAAACACCGAAAGATGCCGCAAAAATGGGACGTGATCGCTCTCGTCCCCTCCGTAAAGATTGGGAAAAAGTAAAAGATGATATCATGCGAAAAGCCGTACTCCGAAAATTTGAAACTCATGCCGAAATTAGAGAAATTTTACTCGCTACAGCGGATGAGGAAATAGTCGAAAATTCCCCTGTTGATTACTATTGGGGTTGCGGTAAAGATGGCAGCGGCAAAAATATGTTGGGCCAGATTTTAATGGAAGTAAGGGAAATATTGCGAAAACGCACGTCAGAGTAAAACAGAACTTAAATTTCCCAAACTAAAGCAGGACTTATTTAATCCTAAGTCCTGCAATGCTCGTCAGCGAGCATTTCCTCAATTTTCTTAAACACTGAACTCATAAATCGGCATGAGCAACTGTCAAAACTTGTGTCAATCTCGTCGGGCTGTTCTAGTAGAGGGTTTAGCCTCTCCTCAGAGACTGCGAAGCAGGGGAAACGGTAAAAACCCTGCACCACTTTTTTTGTTTTAACAACTACTCTTAACCGGAATTAACTTTTCTCGTCGCAAGTACAGCATTGTTAGCCCGTCGCCTCCCGGACACCGTTCCCCTAAGGTTGGCGATTCACAGGTAAAACAGCAAAACACCTGTTCTGGTTAAAGTTTGTTTTTTATTGATGCTGTATCTTTACTATTGTGTACGATTTGTGGAAAGTGTCAGCAGTGCTACAGAATTCTTTACATTTGTGATTTATTTGGATACAATAGCGCCACTCTGTCGCAGTTGGTGTTGAATTTTGTTAAATTCTTTCTGTTCTGCGCTTAGCAAACTATTGTCGATCGGCGATCGCATATCCCACTGCAATTCGGACAATAACAACAAACAGCCGGCCATAATTATTCCTGTGGTTAGATATTGCCAAGGTGCAACAAATGTTAATACAGGTATGCTAAATAAATGAGTTAGTCCAATCAGGAGAAAAGTGCGCGATCGCAAACCTAATCCCGTCAACAAATAGCCGATCGCGCTCAACCCCAACCACAAATCGCACAGATGCAGCAACAAACCTCCCCAACCGGCAAAAATACTGCAATCCGTCAGAACCAAACCAGTTATCATCAAAATCGCCCAAGAGTAAAGAATCCAGCTAACACGCTCGACTCTTACCCAAAACAAAGTCAAAACAGCCATTGCCGCAGTGCCAACTAAAGTCAAACTTGACCACAGAATCGCCTGAAAGCTCCAACTGATAGGGACAAACTGAGCCGTAAAAAAAATCCCCCCTGTCACCAAACCCCAAAGCAGAAAAGTTTGGTCGATGCGGGTATAAAATCCTGAGAAAAGAGTAATATTTCCAATTTGCCAGCGGAGTTGCAACAGGCCTTCGAGGTCTTGTACGTCGAGATGTTCCTGTTTGCTGCGGATTAGGGGTTCGGAGGCGTTGAAAAAGGTCATCCAGTGTTGGGGAAAGTATGAAGTTTTGTGTATTGTAACAAGTCTTAAAGCATATTTTTTATATTTTTTCTTGTTCCCGGGCTCTGCCTGGGGACGCAGATTTGGAGGCTCTGCCTCCCGCGAGTCTAAGACTTGCGAGGCAGAGCCTCTGGATATCGATTCCCACGCAGAGCCGGGGAACCAGGAAACCAGTGATTATTTGTGTTTTTTGTTCAGGGTTTTGGTCAACTGAGTAATCGAGTTGAGCAAAGTTTGGGAAAAGTAAGCCATCGCAAAAATCACGGCTACTGCAACTCCTCCGTACATCAGTAAAGGCATGAAACCTCCAGTTTCAGGCGGTGTTGCCGAATCAGTTGGAGCCGTAGAAACCAGAATGACTTGGTTGGTGCTAAAATCAGACATATAAACTCCTTGGTCTGTACAAAGACCATAAAAATGGGAACTCGACGAGCGTTTCTGGTGGCAGCCAGTCGCTCTGAAAAAAACAAGCGATCGAAAGCGTCTCTAGTAACAGCTAGGGGCGCTTGTTTGCTTGTTAAGGGCAGTCTAACACTGCTTTGAAAAATATACCACAAATATCCTGCCCAAACTAGGGCATATTTTTTTAAACATATGGTAAATTAAACGTATATGTTTTTATAACATATGGGGAATTAGACGTATAAATTCTAAAAGCCTTGTCTAACAAGCATTTTCTCCTTCCCTGCTCTGCCTGGGGACGCTGATCCGGCGACTCTGCCTCCTGTTTTCCTCCGCAACCGACGAGGCAGAGCCTCTAGATATAGGTTCCCAGGCACAGCGGGGGAACCAGTTAAACCCAATAGATATTATGAAAAATACATTTATCTCTCGATTTACTCCTAGCTTGATGTCACCAGAAACCCTGGAAGCTATCTTAGTACAGCGTCACGCACTGGCAGAACATTTAGTAGAGCTAATTCGGGTGAGTGCCCTAACAGATAACAAGCATTTTCAACTACTAATAGGGCCGCGGGGTATTGGCAAAACGCACTTGGTTTCCCTGATTTATCATCGCGTTGCTAAGATGGAAGATTTGCAGGATAAATTGCTAATTGCGTGGCTGCAGGAAGAGGAATGGGGGATTGCGTCTTTTTTGGATTTATTGCGGGGAATATTCCGGGCAATTGCTAAAGAATATCCGGCAGCATATCAAGCTGAGTTACATGATGATGTTGAAAAGCTTTATGATTTGTCGCCGGAGCAAGCTGAATTTAAGGCCGCAGAATTGCTGAGAGACTTTGTTGGCAAGCGGGTGCTGTTGTTGATTGTCGAAAATTTAGAGGACGTATTTAGCGGGTTGGGGGATTTCGGGCAGAAGCAGTTGAGGGCGTATATTCAAAATTATTCATTTTTGACAATTTTGGCAACATCACAAAGCTTGTTTGATGGAGTCAAGCTCTCTAATAATCCTTTTTATGGTTTTTTTGATTTACATGAATTAGATGAGTTTAAGCTCGATGATGCTGTAGCTTTATTAAATCATATTGCCAAGTTAGAAGGGAATAGTGAATTAGCATCTTTTATTCAAAGTCCAACAGGGCGCGATCGCATTAAAGTTGTGCATTACCTTTCTGGTGGCAGTCCTCGCGTCTATATTGTTTTTTCGGCTTTTCTGATGACTCCTGAATCGCTAGATAAATTGGTAGAACCGTTCATGGAAATGCTGGATAGCCTCACGCCGTACTATCAGGATAAGATGAAATATCTTTCAAATCAGCAGCGAAAGATAGTTGACTTTTTGTGCGAGCGAGGTGGTGCTGCACCAGTAAAAGAAATTGCTAAACGCTGTTTTATTTCGCAGCGAACTGTATCTAGCCAACTTAAAGATTTGCGAGATAAGGGTTATGTCAAAATTGAAGAAATTGGACGGGAATCGTGGTATGAATGGCGGGAACCCTTGATGCGTTTTTGTCTGGAGGTAAAGAAGCAGCGAAATCAACCGATTCCATTAATTGTGGATTTTATTCGGGTTTGGTATACGCGGAAAGAATTGCAGCAGCGATTGGGATTGAGGATGGCGGATGTTGATTTGGCGGAGAAAGAAAGTCATTTTATGTATCGGCAAGGTTTGCAACCGATTCCACCTGATGCTGTGATGGAACGAGAATATTATACGCGGGCGCTTGAGGCTATTGAGAGAAATGAGGAAGACCCGCGTCTGAAGGCTTATTTTGATGAAATTGAAAATTGTATCGAACAGAAAGACTATGTTTCTGCTTTAGCATATGCGGAAAAATTGGTAACAAGTCGCGGCGAGGCAAAGGATTGGGTACAAAAGGAACGCTGCTTAAATAAACTGGAACGCTACGATGAAGCTTTGGAATGTTTAGACAAAGCTATTGAAATTGACTCCAATTATGCGATGGCTTGGGCGAATCGAGGCGATGTACTCGACAACCTCAAACGCTATGATGAAGCCTTAGTATCCTACGATAGGGCGATCAAACTTGACGAGAATGATCCGTGGCATTGGGCTAAGCGAGGTTATCTACTCAACAACCTCAAACACTATGAAGAAGCCTTAAAATCCTTTGATATGGCGATCGAACTTGACGAGAATGATCCGTGGGCTTGGGTTCAGCGAGGGGATGTACTCGACAACCTCCAACGCTATGAGGAAGCCTTAGAATCCTGTGATATGGCGATCGAACTTGACGAGAATGATCCGTGGGCTTGGCTTCAGCGAGGGAATATACTCGACAACCTCCAACGCTATGAGGAAGCCTTAGAATCCTGTGATATGGCGATCGAACTTGATGCCAATTATAAGTGGGCTTGGGCTACCAGAAGTAATGTACTCAACTACCTCGAACGCTATGAAGAAGCCTTAGAATCTTACGATAGGGCGATAGAGCTTGATGCCAATGATTCGCCTGTTTGGGTGTTACGAGGCAATGTACTCAAAAACCTCAAACGCTATGAAGAAGCCTTAGAATCTTACGATCGGGCGATCAAACTTGATGCCAATGATCGGTGGGCTTGGGCTTTCCGAGGCATTGTACTCAACAACTTAAAACGCTACGATGAAGCTTTAGTATCTTTTGATCGCGCGATCGAACTTGACCCCAATGATAAGTGGAATTGGGTTCAGCGAGGTCATGTACTCGACGACCTCAAACGCTATGAAGAAGCCTTAGTATATTACGATCGGGCGATCGAACTTGATGTCAATTATCAGTTGGCTTGGGTTTTACGAGGCAATGTACTCAAAAACCTCCAACGCTATGAAGAAGCTTTAATATCTTGCGACAAAGCGATCGAACTTGGTGATCAATCTTCATATGCCTTGTTCAACCGCGCTATTGCCCTTCTGGGATTAAATCATTGGGATGCAGGTATCGGCGCGTTATACGACGCATTCCAACGCCTAGAACCAGGCGAGGAAGCTTATGCAGAAGATGCCGATTTAATTATCCGCAACTTGTTCATCAACACGCACGATATACCGATATCTCAAACTCGCATCACCAGCCTGATTGCAGTTTACAAAAAATACGAATATCTCTCAGTTTTAGGACAGGGAATTGTGGGAAACATCCCCCTGCTAATGTCAGAAATGGTCAGCGACAAAGCGGCACGCACTTGGTTAGAATTGTGGCAAAAACTAACCAGCAAGTACGCAGAATTCCCAATTCCCATCCGCCTGCTGAATGCGGCAGTCCGCTATAAGGAAACAAAGGGCGACAGACGAGTTTTGCTAGAACTTGCCATAGAAGAACGCAATTTATTAGAACCATTGGTGTCAACAAAACCCGAATAAGTAAAACAGGACTTACGCACTCCGACAAAGAAACCGGGTTTTTTACCTAATCTTCGAGTACGAACGAAGTATTTTCGTAAAAAAAACAGGTTTCTGGGCCCCGTGGGTAAGTCCTATAAAATAGGTATAAAATAGAAATTGATGATACTAGCAAAGGACTCATCCCCATGACCGCAACAATTCCAAATAAAACCTCAGCAGAAATCATCTACCCAGACAGCGACGGCAAACCCATGTCAGACAATACCAAACAGTTTGAACTAATTGTCACCATTCAAGGTGGAATAGATGCCTTATACAAAGACAACGAAAATGTCTTTGTAGCAGGTGATTTGCTGTGGTATCCCGTGGAAGGAGATAACAAAACTCGCCAAGCACCTGATACGATGGTAGTGTTTGGGAGGCCGAAAGGTTACAGAGGTTCCTACCAACAGTGGCTTGAAGATAATATCGCCCCGCAAGTTGTCTTTGAAATCCTCTCGCCTGGAAATCGAATCGGAGCACTGTTTAAGCTGTTTAATTTCTACCAGGATTATGGAGTCGAAGAATATTATGTCTACAGTCCAGAGGATAATGAATTAATAGGTTGGCTGCGTTCCGATGGAAAACTCAACTATATTGAATTAATGGATGGTTGGGTGAGTCCGCGTTTGCAGCTCCGTTTTCAAACTGCATCGGGAGACTTGGAAATTTATCGGCCTGATGGACAGAAGTTTTTGTCTTATGTGGAGTTGTCAAGACAACAGGAATCAGCACAGCGACAAATGGAACTAACACAGCAACAAATGGAACAAGAACGGCAAGATAAAGAGTTAGCACAGCAAAAAGCCGATCGCCTATCCGAGAAATTGCGAGAAATGGGCATCAATCCCGACGAAATTTGAACAAAAAAGACCGGGCGGTTAAAACCGGGTTATTTTCTTCCGTCCGCAGAGGCGGATATGGTTTGTATAGGCGCGATTTCAATCGCCGTCTTATCTTTGTTTTTATAGATGCGATTTCAATCGCCGTGATTTCTATTTTTTATTTTCAATCCTCAAACAACCTATAATAACTTGACCTATCAGCAAGCCGCCATGCAAAATCCCCGCCAAATAGCTTTTCTCGCACTCCGCGAAGTCCACCGCCGAGGTGCATTCGCAGATGCCGCACTCGATCGCGCTTTCAGCAATTCTCAACTCAACGACCTCGATCGGCGTTTAGTGACAGAATTAGTTTACGGTAGCGTCAGGAGAATGCGATCGATCGACTTTATCATCGACAAACTAGCCACAAAGAAATCCTCCCAACAACCGCCCGAACTCCGCACCATCCTACATTTAGGCTTATATCAACTCGAATATCTCAACCAGATTCCCCCCTCCGCCGCCGTCAACACCACCGTTCAACTAGCAAAAGAAAACGGATTTTCAGGACTCAGCAGTTTTGTCAACGGTTTGTTGCGCCAATACATCCGTTTAACAGATAACAACTTAAACCCATTAACAGTTACGAATTATAAATCAACCGTCGAACGCCTAGGAATTCTGCACAGCTTCCCCGAATGGCTGGTAAAATTGTGGATAGAACAAATAGGCGAAACCGAAACCGAACAACTCTGTGAATGGTTCAACCAATCCCCCACAATTGACCTGAGAATCAATCCTTTAAAAAGCTCGATCGCCCAAATCGAAACCGCCTTCAAATCCCACAACATCTCAACTAGCAGAATCCCACACTTGCCACAAGCATTAAGACTAAATGGCAGCATCGGCGCAATTCAAAACCTCCCCGGATACAGCGAAGGTTGGTGGACAATCCAAGACAGCAGCGCTCAATTAGTCACCCATTTACTAGGGCCCCAGCCAGGGGAAACCATCATCGACGCCTGCGCCGCGCCAGGGGGAAAAACCACCCACAGCGCCGAATTAATGCAGGATGAAGGCACTATTTATGCCTGCGACAAAACCGCCAGCAGACTCAAAAAACTTAAAGAAAACGCCGACAGACTCCAGATGAAATCCATTAAAATTCATACCGGAGACAGCCGCCATTTCCCAGAGTTTGTTAACCTCGCAGACAGAGTTTTACTAGACGCACCTTGTTCCGGCCTCGGAACCCTCCACCGCCGCGCCGACGCCCGCTGGCGACACACGCCCGAAAACATTCAAACACAATCCCAATTGCAATCGGAATTGCTAGCAAATGCAGCGACATTTGTCAAGCCCGGTGGCGTATTAGTGTATGCAACTTGCACAATTCATCCCTTGGAAAATGAAACAGTTATTCGATCGTTCTTAGACAGCAATCCTCACTGGCAAATCGAACCGCCAACAATTGATTTACCAGTACAGCCATCACCCGAAGGATGGGTGAAAGTGTGGCCGCACAGACATCACATGGACGGCTTTTTTATGGTGAGGCTAAAGCAATTGAAAAAGGAGTAAAGTCCTTACTCCAAACCGATAGTTTAATATCCCGGTTCTTGATAAGCTGGCTCTTCATAAGCCGGTTCTTGATAAGCTGGCTCTTCATAAGCCGGTTCTTGATAAGCTGGCTCTTGCGGTGGGTAATACTTCGGTTCAGGATTGGGATTGTAAGGTACGATCGCACCATCCTCATTCACAATCATCCCCCGAATAATCCTCTTAGGCTCCACCGGTTTAGCCTTAATACTGCCTTTGCGGCCCTCCAACTTCGGCAACTTAGGAAACTTCTCTACCGGCATTCCCTTAACAATTTGACTCATAAAATCGCGCCAATTGTAAGCCGCCGTACCGCTAGTTCCCCAGGTGGGATAATTGTCATCATTCCCTAGCCAAACCCCAGTCACCACCTGTGGAATGTAACCAATAAACCACAAATCCCGGACATTTTCCGAAGTACCGGTTTTGCCTGCTACAGCGCGATCGTTTAAAGCCGCAGGCCCCCCCGTACCGTCTTGCACAACACCCTCCAACATCCAAGTAGTAATCGCAGCACTATCCTTATCCAAAACCCGCTTCGGTTTAAAATTAGCCTGATAAATCACATCTCCCCGCTGATTAATCACCCGCTTAATTCCGTGGGCTTCAATAAAATTCCCTTGCGCGGCTAAAGTACCGTAAGCATTGGTTAACTCCAGCAAATTCACCTCCGAAGAACCCAAAGCCAGGGAATAAATCGGACTCAATTTCGACTTAATTCCCATATCGTTGGCTACTTTGATCGCCGGTTCAAAGCCCACATCCATCAACACCTTCACAGCTACGACATTCACCGAACGTGTCAAAGCATCCGAGATCGATCGCCAACCGCTAAATTTTTTGCCATAATTATTCGGTTGATAGCCGTCGATAATAATTGGTTCGTCTTCGTAACCGTCATAGGGAGAAAAACCAGCCGCCATCGCCGCAGCATAAACCAACCCTTTAAACGTCGATCCGGGCTGCCGCAAAGCCTGCGTAGCGCGATTAAATTCACTTTCCTTAAAATTTCCACCTCCTACCAGGGCCTTAACTTCCCCAGTCTTAGTGTCCATAGAAACTAAAGCAGCCTGTTCAAAACCCTGACGGCGGCCATCAACTTCGATCGCATCTTTAACCACCTTTTCTGCTATTTTCTGCCACTTCAAATCCACCGTCGTCTCAACAGTCAAACCGCCAGCTTCCAAAGCATCCTGAGAAACATAGCGCGGCAATTCCTTCCGAATGTAACTAGCAAAATAAGGTGCGACTACTTTAAATCGCTTCGGCGGACTTGGTTTAACTGCGATCGGTTCCGCCATCGCCGCCATCGCCTCAGCCTCTGTAATTACATTCGCTTGCTGCATTTGTTGCAGCACAAGATTGCGGCGTTTCTTAGCAATATCGGGATTAACCAAAGGCGAATATTCGCTCGGTGCCGGCGGCAAACCCGCCAAAGTTGCCATCTCTGCCAAAGTTAATTTATCGACTGTTTTGCTAAAGAAAACCAAAGCTGCATCTGCCACTCCGTAGGCATCCGAACCCAAATAAACCAGATTTAAATATCTTTCTAAAACTTGGTCTTTACTCAACTCCCGCTCTATTTTCTGAGCTAAAAGAGCCTCCCGAACCTTCCGCCTAATACTTCTTTCCTGATTAAGAAAAACAACGCGAGCCAATTGTTGCGTAATTGTACTGCCGCCCTGCACTAAATCTCTCGCTATCAAATTAGAAACAATCGATCGCACAATACCTTGATAATCCACCCCGCGATGTTGATAAAAACGGCGGTCTTCTATGGCAATAAAAGCTTGAACCAAGAGTTCGGGAATTTCTTTAAGTTTCAGTTTATCTCTAGTTGCAGGCCCCGACTGTAACAAAATAGTATTATCTGCTGCCTTAATTGTCAGCGTTCCGTCGCGGTTAAAGGCTGACAAATCGTTAACATCCGGCAAACCTTTGTCTAACGTGTACAAAATCCATAAACCGTAGATTAAAGCGCCCCCGCCGATACTGGCAACACCTAAACTTATCCAAAATCTAGGACGACGGGGGATACGTTTTTTAGTTTTTTCCTGCGGTGCGCTATTTTCCGGCAGTGTGCTAATTTCCTGCGGTGCGCTATTTTCCTGTAGTGCCGTATTTCTCTGCAGTTCGGTGTTCTGCGATGCGCTATTATCCCGCAATTCGCTACTATCCGATTTGTGGGGTGATGTAGTTCCCAGCAAACTTAATCCCGGCCGCAACAATTCTTTGCCCTTGGTTTGCAAGCTGGTAACTTGAGGTTCAATTTCCAACCAAGCAATTAAGCGCTTCAATCCTTCCCACTCGCGCTTGACTATTGGATATCGAGCGTATTCTGGCTCTAAATATTCTGACTCTAAATATTCTGACTCTAAATATTCTGACTCTTCTAGAGGTGCAGCCTCTTCTGATACCACATACTCGGATCGCTCATCCCTTGTCCGTGTATAAAATTCCGCCTCGGATTCCGGCGAGTTGAGCTTATTGCCCTTCGCATCCTTCGGCGGTTCTCGATCGGAATTACCGCTTATTGCGTTAGTGACTTTGCTCAATGTATCTTTGATATTTGAGAAAAATTCTGCCACGATCAGACCTTCAAACCTCATCAAGTCCGATTAAAAATTAAAAATAAAAAAAGCTAGCCTTTTTAAATTCTTAATTTTTAATTCGACATTTTTTCTTGAATAACACGCTGCCTTGAATTAGATTTTTTGAATTAAAAAGTTTTTAATTCACAACTCAAAATTCAAAACTTTTCTTAACGCTGCAGAGCTTGGTATTTTTTTGAGAAGTGAATTAGATTTTTTGAATTCAAAATTTTTTAACTCAAACCTCAAAACTCTGCTTAACTCGCATGACCCAGTGCCAAGGCTGCTACCAGCATACCCAAAACCAGGAAAGGCTGAGCACTTGCCTGATATTTAACATCATTTTCCAGGGGATTACGCAAAAAGTACATATCCTGAAAAGTAATTTGGGGAATTATCAGCAGCAGCAGAATGACAGCGTAAAGGTTTTGGTGGATGCTGATCAGGTAGCCTGCAATCCCAGCTTGAAAGATGTCGATCATCAAAACGCAAATCCAAGCTGCAGTGCTGATGCCAAACATCACTGGTAAAGATTTTAACCCTAATTGCCGATCGCCCTCAACACTTTTGAAATCATTGACGATCGCAATTCCCAGACCTGCCAAACTGTAAAACAGGGTCAAAATCATAATCGTGGGATCTAGTGTACCAAACAAAGCTTGACCCGCCCACCAAGGCAGGGCAATGTAGCTAGCACCTAGGGCATAATTTCCCAACCACCCATTCTGCTTAAGTTTCAGCGGGGGCGCAGAGTAGATATAAGCTAGAAACGCGCCGCCGAGAGTCAAAACAGTCATTATCGGGAATTCATGACCCGCCCACAAGTCTAGAGCATAAGCCACCCCAATGCCAGCCGCTAATAATACCAATATTTGCGTTACTACTTGGGGAATCGAGATGATACCGGAGGGAATCGGACGGTAGGGCTCGTTAATGGCGTCGATTTCGCGATCGTAAAAATCGTTCAAAGTTTGAGTGTACCCGGTCAACAACGGCCCTGACATCAACATACAAGCTGCTGCGATCAAGAAATTCTCTAGGTTCCAAACATAGTTTCCAGAAGACGCCGCCCCGCACACCACGCCCCAAATTAGGGGAATCCAGGTAATCGGTTTCATCAATTGCAAGCGAATCTTCCAGATGGAAGTTTCCCCGCTAGCGGCCCCTTTCATGCCCAACAGTTGCCGAGTTTTGGCAGTGCGGTTTTCGGTAGCAGCACTTTCCGGTGCAGCTTCTGGGGAGATTTGGGATGGAGGAGAGTCAGACATAATTTGATGTTAGCGGTACTGCTACTATTGTGTCGTTTTGCATTTCAATAATAATTCAGATAGCTTACCACTGATATTTAAGGCAGATTCTTGAAAACTTACCCGGGTTTGGAGTTGATGCTAGGGAAAAGTACGAGTTTCACAATATATTGAGATATCATTATTTTGTGTAAATGTCAAGAGGATAAATATTTTTTTTTATAATTTCGCTGATCCCGCCTGCTGGGGGAGATTTTTGCCAGCCAGTGCATTTAATGTCAATTCCCAGGAGGCGATCGAGTTTTTTGCCATAAGCTAATCCGCATTTAAATTGCATAGTAAAATAAATCTTTCCCTTTTTGGGGTGGGCATCCTGCCAGCCCTCAACATACAAATTAAATGCACAACAGCTTACTACCCTTGAATCATCTCATCTGGCAGAAACCAGCAGCAGAAAGTCAATATGTCTTCTATTTCTGCAATCAGATTTTCCCAATCAATGTTTGAATAATCGCGAACCCGCAACTTTTCCACAGTGGTTTCAATCGCTCTCAGGTAATCTGTATCATATAATTTTTGTCGGTCAACTTCTAATTTTGTTGTCATAAGCTGTTCGTGCTAACAACTGCAAATTAACAAATATGGCGATAGGAATCAAAAGGCAGTCCCGTCCGCCGCTTGACTTCTACAACTGATTTGTAAGCGCCTTTTCTCTGCCTTTCTCTAACTATTTTTTCCGCAACATATCTATCTAAACCGCTGGCGATTAACTCTTCGGGCGAAAGAATATTTAACCGTTTCCAAGTAAACTGCAATTCTTTTTGATAATTGTAGCTGAAGCAAATCATCGGGGCGATGCGTCTGACGTGACTTTCGGGAACTCCGGCTATTTCTGATAACTCTTCGGCGTGGGTAAAAATGTAGCCTTCGTTTTGCAGAGATTCAATATCGTTGGCGTAGACGATCGGCAAACCCAAGATTCTGACCATATCGTCTTTGGTACACTCGTTAATATCTATTTTGCCGCGCACGTTTGCCAATTCTTCGGCATTCGTCGCGCTTGCCGGAACCAGTAAACCTCTGGGTGCGGTTTTGATGAGATAGCGCTTTTTCAAACTAAAAGCAGTGACAATTTGAGCAATCCAAACGATCGTACCCAAATTAGTTGAAGAAGATACCGCGAGTGCTGCTAAAGTAATGCCAACACCCCATCCCATCCAACTACGAATATTTGACTTTTGGCCTGCATAGGCGATCGCCAATCCGCCGAAGTAGGGAATAAAAGCATACCACACCCATTTGGGAGTTTGACGCAGCCAGTATAAATCTTGAGACACTTTAATTTTATCCTTAAATAGCTGTGATCTCACACTTACTTATTTCCCTCCCACTTTTTTAATAGTGGGCTTCCTTCTTGTTCCTTCTGCCATCGGACTGACATCCGTTACATCCGTTACATAATCCGTTGCCGAACTTCTTTCTTAATTACAATTCTCGGAGCAGTTTTTGGCGTTTTTCTTCATATTCTTCGGCCGTAATTGCGCCCATATCGTAAAGTTTTTTCAATTCGCCGATCGCCCCTGTTACATCTTTTGCCGATCTGAGGACATACCCAGACGGCAACGTGCCACCATTGTACTGAACCTGAAAAGCTTGTTCCGACATCAGCAGCAGGCCGATAAAATCGAAAAATGCGAGCACGAACGGAATTAATGTCCAAGAAAATAGCAAGTATAATACCCCTGCTAAGCTATTGCCCAAATAAAATTTGTGAATTCCCAAAGGGCCTACAAAGAAAGCTAACACAACTGCTACGCTTTTATCTTTTACCATTTTTACTTTCCCCAGTTTTTTATTTTAACTTCCGCGATCGAATTTCAATGCACGACCTTGAACGATCGAGCTAAGTAATGGTACTAATTTTTACTCATTTATTTGGGTTTTTGCGAAACTTAGACATCGCAAAATACAGCAGAACAATACCGGCTTGAGCTTGTAGAATAACCAAGTAGCCTCTCAAGAAATAATTTAGTTCGCTGCCTGAATTGAGAGAAAATATTAAAATGCCCAAGGCTGCGTAGGGTGCGAAACGCATCCAACTCGGCGTTCCCTCTAAGTTGTGGCTGTTCAAATTGCTCATGGGTTTAAGCCTCATCCTAAATTAAAATTTAGCTATAAATTAGCCGGATTGTCAACTTCCGCTGGGTGCGATCGCCCGCGTGAGTCTCTCAATCATCAGCCGACAAGATATTACTTCCATGTTAAACCCTGTTTTTCCGCTAAAGTAAGGAACCGGGGCGGGTCTATCTGGATCTGTGGCTAATATTACAGATTAATGTGAACCCGCCCCTATGGGAGTTCCGGTTATTTTACCGGCCTAGATATCAGGGGCGCAGCGAACAGCCTACTGCTGTTTTTGGCAAGAGTCGATCGCCCGCACGAAAACTGTCAAAAAACTCGGTTAATTCACAATTATTAACAACCGCCGGAATTAACTCGCGCCGCCGCCCAAAAGAAACAGACTCAGGAGAGTACCGCTATTCCAAAGACTGTGGAGAAGCATAGGAGCAAGTAGATTGCGCGATCGCGTGTACACAAACCCCAAAACTGCACCCAAAGTCGCCAAAGGCAGAATCTCAGACACACTCAAGTGAGCCACAGCAAACAAGAAAGCAGAAGCTGCAATCGCCCCCGAAACAGGCAAATAGCGAGTCAGAGAAGGCAGTAGAAATCCCCGAAACACGATTTCCTCAAAAACCGGAGCGGCGATCGCAGCAGTGCCGAAAAACACCGCCAAAGCCACGTTGTCCCTACCTTCGAGAACGATCGGCAAAATCGGATTACTGCCACCTTGTCCCTGCCACAATTGCTGATTGATCAGCGACACCAAAACTACCAAAGGCAAAGCAACAAAATAGCCGCCAAAACCCCACAAAAACCAACTTCCCCGCCAATTAATCCGAAACCAACCTTCCGGCAAAGGCAAAAAAGACTTGACCGAAAAATACAGTACCGAAAGCCCCCCAGCCGACAGCAACAAATAAGTAGCAAAGATATAAAAAGCCTTCTCGCGCGGGTCAAAAGTAGCAGGATTGAGTTTTAAAACACCCAGAGAAACAGGCAGCAACAAATAGGGAATCAAGATTTGGCCGACAAAGAAAAAGCCGACCACCAGCACCTGCCAAACAATCTCACCATCCCAAGGCACATCCCAAGTCAAGCTCGCATTTCGCGCCAACAGCGGGCCGGAACCTGCTGTATCTAACTGCTGCCGCTGCAACAACCACTGCACGGTCAAACCAACCAACAAAACCGTGCCAATACAAAGTGCGATCGCCGGAACGCCCACTATAATTGCCAACTTTTCTACAGCTTGCTGGGCCGTTACTTGCTCTGCTGCTTGCAGCGCCGCCAGTTCTTTAGAACGTTCTTGCAGCTTGTAAAGTTGAGCGAGAGCGCGATAGCGAAACCAGCCATCCAAAGACTTTTGAATGCGCGGCTCGGCATCCGGCAGCAGTTGAGCCGGATTGCTCCAAATCCCCGTTAAAACTTGAGCAGTTACCACCGAAGAATCGTCATCACTTTTAGTTTTGTAGCGCTCAACTAAATTTGTCCAAGTTTGGAGAGCCGCCTCAGTTTTGCCACTGCTTGCCTGCAAAATTCCCAATCGCAAGTCAAGTTCGTTTAGCAGCACTGACTGTTGATTTATCGACTCTGACAAAGCCTTATTTTGAGCCTGATTCAGAGTATTATCAGCCGACTTGGAGGCGATGGTAGACTGAATTACTTTAACTTGTGATTGACTTGTTTCGAGAGTTTTGCGAGTCGAGTCTCGCGCTTCTTGATATTGCGTCAAAGCCGTATTTAAAGGATCTGCACCGACAATATTGTTGCGCGCCGAACTTAAATTAGCACTCTGATTATTTTCTCCTTGCCACTCCGAGGCGTGCAGCAGCAAATTTGTCTGGTAGAGTTCCAGCCTGCTTTGAATTTGCGGCTGATTCCAACTAGCAAGTAAAGATAAACCGACCACGGCGATCGCGATCGCCGTTAAAATACCTAAAATAACCCGCTTCAGTGTCATTACTGCTTTTCCGTCCCGCGCGAATCCGTGGCTAAATCTTTTCCGTCTTTAATCATAGGTCGTTGCAGACGAGAGTATCCCGACAACTGGTAAAATTTCACTGGCTCATCTTTTTGACTCTCCTCAACAAGACTTACGCCACAAATCCTCGCTCCGCCATGTATGCGTAAGGTGCGTACCATTGGTGTTAACTTAACGTCAAACCCAGTTATAGACTGATGTTGGACTATTAAGACCAGATCCCCCCTAGCCCCCCTTCATAAGGGGGGGGACAGGAGTCTTCTCAAAGTCCCCCAACAACCAGGGGGATTTAGGGGGATCTAGACTTTGCCTAAAAGCGACATTTATCAGGGGTTTCAGGCTTAAGTTGATACCAATGGGTGCACCGCGCCCCCGAAGCGCGGTAACAGGCTAAATCTAAAATCTAAAATCTAAAATCTAAAATCGAATGACTCGCATTATCTTAGTCCGTCACGGCAAAAGCACCTACAATCAAGAACGCCGCATCCAAGGCCGCCTCGATAAATCAATTTTGACAGAAGCAGGCCGCAGCGCCGCCCTGCAAGTAGGCGACACACTCAGCAGTATCGCCTTTGATGCCGCCTATACCAGTCCCTTGCAACGAGCCAAAGAAACAGCAGAAATCATCCTGTCGCGCTTGACAAATCCGCCACAACTCCACCCAACTGATAATTTGATGGAAATCGATTTGCCTCTGTGGGAAGGAATGCTGCGCCAAGATGCGATCGACAAATTCCCCGAAGCATATCAGCAGTGGCAAAGACAGCCCGACAAATTTTCCATGAAACTGCCATCTGCTGACGGAGAAATTGAACACTTTCCCGTATTGGCAATTTTTGCTAACGCCCGTCATTTTTGGCAAGAACTTTTATCGCGCCACCAGAGCGGCACAATTCTAGTAATAGGTCATAACGGAATCAACCGCGCTCTCATAGCTACAGCGTCAGAAATTAACCCGAATTACTACCAATCTATTCAGCAGTCAAATTGCGGCATTAGCGTCCTTAATTTTGGATATTCCCCTGTTACCACCGACGAGCCAGGAGAGCCAAAAAAGAAAGTTCCAGTTCAATTAGAATCCCTGAATTTAACTTCCCATACCGGGGAAATTTTTCCCAAACCGAGGGACGGACACCAAGGCCCGCGCTTGTTACTGGTGCGTCACGGCGAAACCGACTGGAATAAAGCCGGTAAATTTCAGGGACAAATTGACGTGCCTCTCAACGATAACGGTCGCGAACAATCCCGGCGGGCAGCAGAATTTCTCAAGGATGTAAAATTAGACTTTGCGATCAGTAGTTCCATGCTGCGCCCGAAAGAAACTGCGGAAATTATTCTCAAATATCACGGCGGTTTGCAACTGGAACTCCGCGATGAGCTAAGAGAAATCAGCCACGGACTTTGGGAAGGAAAGTTTGAATCAGAAATCGAACAATCCTATCCGGGTTTGTTACACGAATGGAAAACATCTCCTGAAACAGTCCAAATGCCCGAAGGAGAGAATTTGCAGCAAGTTTGGCAAAGGGCGATCGCATCTTGGCAAGAAATCGTACAATCTGTTTCTGGTACTGGAATTGTCGTTGCTCACGATGCCATTAACAAAGCAATTCTCTGCCACCTATTCGGTTTGGAACCCGAACATTTCTGGAAATTCAAACAAGGAAACGGAGCCGTTAGCGTGATTGATTATCCCCACGGCCCCGATGGTTTGCCAGTATTACAAGCGATGAATGTCACAACTCATTTGAGCGGCGGCGTTTTTGACAAAACAGCAGCCGGAGCACTGTAATTAGTAAAGTGCTGAGCGCGAACCCGTAGCGGAAGGAACGCCCACCGCTACGGGTTCGCGCCTGAAAAATGTTTGAATTTTGATAACAACCGCGCCCGACGCTTAGGAAGTTCTTAATTCCTGAAACTAATGCCGTGGATTGCTTCTTCCATCTTCCTTCTTCCTTCGTGTCCTTCGCGTCTTCGCGGTTCCTTCTTCCATCTTCCTTCTTCCATCTTCCTTCTTCCATCTTCCTTCTTCCTTCTGTTATATGAGCCGCGAACTGCTACAAAATGTACGAGTGCTAGATCCAGTTTCAGGGAGCGATCGCATCGCTGATATTCTGATTGCTGAAGGTAATATCAAAGCAGTTGAGGAAAAAATTGCTGAGTTTCCCGCTGACACAGAAGTGCGGGATTGCCAGGGACTGATTTTGGGGCCGGGGTTAACTGATATCTACAGCCACAGCGGAGAACCGGGTTTTGAGGATCGGGAAACCCTGGAATCTTTGATGCAGGCTGCGGCGGCTGGCGGTTTTACGCGGCTGGCGATTTTGCCGGATACCTCGCCACCTGTTGACAATTTGGCCGGTTTAGCTTTGTTGCAGCAACATATCCGCAATTTGTCGCCCGGGCTGCCCCGCTTGTATTTTTGGGGAGCGCTGACAGCGGGCGTTAAAGGGCAGCAGATGGCCGAGTTGGGCGAGCTGGCCTCCTGTGCAGTGGTGGGTTTTGCGGACGGTTCGCCGCTGTCTAATCCGGCTCTGGTGAGGCGTTTGCTGGAGTATATCAAGCCTTTGGGTAAGTCTGTTGCTTTGTGGCCGTGCGATCGAACTTTGGCAGGAAAGGGCGCGGCGCGGGAGGGTGCGGTGTCGGTGCGGTTGGGTTTACCAGGAATTCCGGCGAGTGCGGAAACTTCGGCTTTGGCGGCAATCCTGGAGTTGGTGGCATCTGCGGGCACTCCGGTACACATTATGCGCGTTTCTACAGCGCGCAGCGTGGAATTGATTCGAGATGCGAAGGCGCGGGGTTTGCCGGTGACTGCGAGTGTGACTTGGATGCACTTGCTGTTGAATGTCGCGGCTATTTCAGGAGACTCTAAAGCTTCGGGCGGAAAAAATGCTCTGACTGCTTCGTTGCCCTACGATCCGAATTTACGCCTAGAAGCGCCGTTGGGCAATCTCAGCGACCAATTAGCGCTGATTCAAGCTGTGAAAGATGGCGTAATTGATGCGATCGCGATCGACCACAACCCACATACTTATGAGGAGAAAACTGTGGCTTTTGCTGATAGTCCGCCCGGAGCGATCGGCTTGGAATTAGCTTTGCCTTTGCTATGGCACGGACTGGTAGAAACTGGCGATTTTTCGGCTTTGGAACTGTGGCGAGTTTTGAGTACCCGGCCGGCTGTTTGTCTCGGACAAACCCCCGCCACGGTGGCACCGGGAGTCTCTGCTGAGCTGATTCTGTTCGACCCGAAAATGAGTTGGACTGTTGACGGGCTAAGTCTGAAGTCGCGATCGGCAAATACGCCTTGGTTAGGACAGCAATTAGCGGGAAAAGTTGTACAAACCTGGATTTATTGACCCTTGGGATTGGGAGCGTTTAACGAACCGCGAAGTCGCGAAGGGCGCGAAGGAAGAGAAAGAAGATCAAGAAGAAGATAGGTAATTTGGTACGTGGAAGCTTTGGATAAAGCCGGGTAAATATATGATTGCTGTTGTTCCTTCGTGGAAGTCCCCACCGCAAAACCTGACATGGGATCTGGGCGAAATTCATGTTTGGCGCGTCTCTCTGGCTCAAACAGAATCTTGCTTGCAGAGTTTACAACAGACTCTCTCTAGAGACGAGCGGACAAAAGCCGAGGGTTTTCACTTTCCCAAAGGTCGATCGCAATTTATTGTGAGTCGTGGCGCGCTGAGAGCGATTCTGAGTCGCTATCTTAACATAAATCCTCACCTTTTGCGCTTTGACTACAATCCCTACGGCAAACCCTCTCTCATCGCTGCCCAAGGTGGAAATACCCTGCGTTTCAATTTGTCTCACTCAGGGAACATGGCTCTAATTGCGATTACCAAAGATCGAGATATTGGTGTCGATATAGAAAGCATAAATCCCAACTTTCCTTGCCTGGAAATTGCTGAAAAGTTTTTTTCATCCTTAGAAAATTCTGTGTTGCTTTCGCTCCCCGAACATCTCCAACCCAGAGCTTTTTTCACCTGCTGGACTCGCAAAGAAGCATACATTAAAGCAGTCGGCAAAGGACTTTCTATTCCTCTGAATCAGTTTGATGTCACCCTCGCACCCGGAGAACCGGCCGCGCTGTTAAATGTTGAAGAAAACCCCGAAGAAGCATCGAGATGGTCTTTAATTGAATTAATTCCCAGTTCAGATATGGTGGCGGCTGTTGCGGTTCCAGGAGATTGCTCTAAACTTCATTGTTGGCAGTGGACGGGGGAGTTTTGATTTATACTGAGATGTTGCAGCATTCTCAATAAGCTTTTTATGAACAGGCAAGATGCCTGTTCCACAAGAAAATTCACTCTTTGTGGAACAGGCATCTTGCCTGTTGCTGACGCAAGATGCCTGTTCCACAAGAAAATTCACTCTTTGTGGAACAGGCATCTTGCCTGTTCTTGAAAATGGTGCAATATGTGAGTTTATACCGATCGCGAGCGAGTAAAAGAGAACGGCAACAGTCGCTGGAATACCTCTACTGGTTGTACCTCCAAGCTATTGTATTGCACACCCTCCATAGACAAATAAGGACACAACATTTTTGTGTCCTTATTTGTCTATTCGACTGCAATTTGCCACCCTACAACTGATTTAAAAATTTAACCAAATCGATACCCAAACCCGCGTACCGTAATGATATATTCCGGTTGGGCCGGATCTATTTCCAACTTTTCGCGCAGCCAGCGGATGTGAACGTCAACTGTTTTGCTGTCTCCGATAAAATCTTGGCCCCAAATTTTTTCCAGCAACTGATCACGAGACCAAACTCGCCGGGGATAACTCATAAATAGTTCTAGTAAGCGAAACTGTTTAGGAGAAAATTTCACTTCCAGACCACGAACCAACACGCGGCACTCTTCAGGATACAGAGTTATGCTCTTATATTGCAGCATCATCGGTTGTCGCAACTGACCGAGGCGCTGGCGCCGCATCAGCGCCCGACAGCGAGCGATAAACTCCCGCATCCCAAAAGGCTTGGTCAGATAATCATCCGATCCGGCTTCGAGGTAAAAAGCGCAATTGTTGGCACTTCCTCTAGCACCGATAATCAAAATAGGGACGGGATTTCCTTGATGCCGTAACATTCGACACAGATCCAAACCGTTAATTGAATCCATAATTAACAGGTTGAAGGCAAATTCACCGTGGTATGACGAAGAAGCCTGTACAGAAGGCAGAGCGTTGCGCCCGTCGCTAGTAACCACCACCTCATAGCCCTGTTCTTTAAGGGCTAAAGCTAGCATTTCCCGCAACAGATCTTCACCTTCCAATAACAAGATACGGCCGGCTTGTCCAACAGCCAACCTTGAAGGACTTTCGCTTAATTCAGCAGAAGACATAAATATCAGTGGGAGTGATGTTTGTATGTGGCTAGCGCGAGGTACCTTCTTCAGTAGCTGAGGTACTCTCGCGCTGCGATCGCTTGTACGATCGCCATTTGTTTGATCGCTTAGAATCTTTCGCCAGCCCATCCCACAGACACGCGCTCGACTTTTGCTACTTGCTCGTGTAAGGAATACAGCCGTAGAGCAGTTGCCGGAACCGCGCTGTCTGCCTGCGTCCAGGCCACAGAAGTCTGGTCATTTTTCGGGGTCGGTGTTAATTTCATAAAACATTGCCCGCTGTTAATTGACCACGTAACACCCAATCTAGAGGGATATGCTTGTTATACTACTCTTAAAAGGTTATTAAAAGGTAAAGTTTTGGCCATCAAGTGGTTAAATTATTAACGTTAAGTAATATAACGGTAAAGTTGCGATCGCACTTTAAGAGCTTTTTTTAAGAATACAATAATAAGTTGCTCCAAATTCCTTATTCTTCCCGTGCCGGCTACGATCGACCATAGCAAGTAAAAATTCTGTAGACTGCCTATCATGTTGCTGCATTTGAGTACCTGGCCCGAGGTAGAAGCTTATCTCGAAAGCTCGCGAGGCATAATTATCCCGATCGGCTCTACCGAACAGCACGGGCCCACCGGCTTGATCGGAACTGACGCCATTGCTGCCCAGGCGATCGCCCGCGGTGTCGGCGAAGCTGCCAATGCCTTAATCGGCCCGACAATTAATGTAGGGATGGCTTTGCACCACACCAGTTTTCCCGGCACAATCAGCCTCCGACCGCAGACGCTGATACTCGTAATCAGGGACTATATCACATCTTTGGCAAAAGCGGGATTTGAGAAATATTTCTTCATTAACGGTCATGGCGGCAACATTGCCACCATGAAAGCAGCATTTTCCGAGACATACGCCCATTTGTCGGACTTGAATTTACCGAATGCCGAAAGAATCCAGTGTCAAATCGGCAACTGGTTTATGTGCGGTTCAGTCTACAAACTAGCAAAAGAATTATATGGAAACCAAGAAGGTTCCCACGCCACCCCCAGCGAAATCGCCTTAACCCAGTACCTTTATCCAGAAGCAATCAAGCAAGCTCCGCTTTCGGAAGAAGTCGCTTCCGGGCACAAAATTTTCGGTGCTGCTGACTTCCGCCGCCGATTTCCCGACGGGAGAATGGGTTCAAATCCGGGCTTAGCAACCCCGGAACAAGGTCAGCAGTTTTACGAATTAGCAGTCAAAGAATTGACTAATAATTATTTGGAGTTTTTAAGTTCCGATTAACGTTTTTTCTTCTCGTTACCAAGAAACTCCTGGTAACGAGTAAAAATCTCAAACTCTTCTATATTTTACGCTTATGAGTGAGTCAGCGACATGATATTTAATATCAATTTCGCCAGCACCGGGATGATATCAAACCCGCGCTTCATCGTCGGGCGTAAAGTCGAATCAAGCTCGCAACAAATAATTCGCGCAATTTTCACTTTTTTGACTCGCAGTTAACAGTCAACAGTCAACAGTCAACAATCACGGACGGTGCAACCGGAATCGATATCATCTTTCTAAGAAAGGCTATATCTCCCGATTAACTATCGGGAGAATATCAAAACTATTCCACAATCCAAGGAGTTAAACAAGGTGTCCAAGCACTCAATTCTTCTTCCTTGAACCAAAGGCTAATTTCCGCACGGGCAGTCTCGACAGCATCAGAACCGTGAATCAGATTACGGCCGACATTCACGGCAAAATCTCCCCGAATTGTCGCCGGTTCTGCATTCAGAGGATTTGTTGCGCCAATGATTTTTCTCGCCGATGCCACAACCCCGTCGCCTTCCCAAACCATCGCCACTACAGGGCCTGAAGTGATAAAGTTTACCAATCCAGCAAAGAATGGTTTTTCTTTGTGAACATCATAATGTTGTTCCGCTAGTTCGCGACTCGCCGTCATTAGCTTCATACCAACTAGCTTAAAGCCCTTGGCTTCAAAACGACCGATAATTTCGCCGATGAGTCCGCGCTGTACGCCGTCGGGCTTAATCGCTAAAAAAGTCCGTTCCAAGATTAACTCCTATAATTGTGTTAACTGATCCAAAAGATAGAGTAACTCAGAACGCACCTAAAGGCAATTCTGAGAATGAGAAATTGTTATTTTGAGGCTGATGGCTGCAGGAAGAAGGAAGAAGGAATAACAAGAGGGAAGAGGAAAGAGGGAAGAAGCAATAAAACCAAGGGTTAAAGAAAACGGGTTTCTACGATAAATTTTTGTTTAGCAGCGATGAATCTCCGAAGAAACCCGGTTTCGAGACTCCTATGCGTGTAGGACTGATTTGCAGGCAGCATCCCGATTTGGTAAAAAGCATTTTTTAGCAGTGCCAGCAGAATGAGCACTTGCCTATATAAGTTAATCAGCCTTTAAATTATCTGTCAATAAATAATCAAATTTTTGTGGGGTGGCTTTGAGCAACGCCCGAAATATGCAATTTAAACGTAGAAAAGTTTATCTCTAGCGAACAAGATGATCGAACTTCGGGCATAATATGATACAAGTCAATCGATTTTAGATTTTACATTTTAGCATTGAAGCATTGACCCCACGGATAAATTCGGGGGCTGGCTTATCGGATACAGGTTTTTTATTTTTCCAGGGATGAATCCGGGGGCTTGTATCATGTATGCTTTCGGTCACAATTTGCTGTGACTGCAAACACTCTTACCTATGATCTCAAATACAAATATGTATGATAATAAACACAATTATTTAGGCTCAAAAATATAGATAATTAACAGAGGTATGAAGATGATCTTGACAGCAACTATTCAGGCGAAAAAAGTATGAAAGCCATTGTAGCATTCATTGAACCCAAAAAGCAAGAGTTTGCCAAATTGCCATTGTTTGACTTTCTAGCCAATAAACAAATTCACGCGAATCAACGACTAATTTTTGCACCTGTACTCGCTCCTTTGGCTGTGGGATTGAGCGATTTAAATAAATATGTATTGCGAGAATCTTCTAGTAATAGCCAAGTTCAGGAACTAATTAATAAATATACTTATAAAAAAAACTATTACTGGCACGACTATCTAGAATACCTAGAGGAGCTGGGCTTAAACCAATTAATGAGTTACGGCGATTTCAGGCTGCTG
Source organism: Microcoleus sp. K1-B1 (assembly GCF_036704705.1). Taxonomy (NCBI): domain Bacteria; kingdom Bacillati; phylum Cyanobacteriota; class Cyanophyceae; order Oscillatoriales; family Microcoleaceae; genus Microcoleus; species Microcoleus sp. K1-B1. The sequence continues at coordinate 37,063 of NZ_JAUBSH010000023.1, forward strand.
TGGGGTGAAGAAACTAAAAAAACTCGATCGCTATGTTCAGTGCTGGAACGCTACGCTTGGAAAGCTTCTCCCATTCAAAAACTGGTGTTAGTGGAAGTCCTCGAAGGAACGGCAAAAGTTTTTTTTGAGGCGGCGCTTGCAGTGGTAATGGAATTACAGCAAATTACCCAAAAAGAATATGTTGATTTTGGAGGAGGTTATGGGGGTTTAGAAAATTATTACCTTTTAAACACGCCAGAGATGTTGGAAGTTTTAGCAGAGATTAAACTTACGAATGCGGAATGCCAAGCAGCTTTAGAATTAGCACAAAATGTATTTGAACTGTTTACAGAAGCGATGAACGAGCTGTTCCGACACAGCCAAACAAATTCTTGCAAGACTGTGCTGCAAATATCCTCAATTTCTGCCTTTGCTCATTGCCCGATCGACTGTCTCGATATTTATTAGTTTAAACAATTACTAAATTATCTCGGTGTACCGCCGTTTCTACGCCTGCATAGCCTAAAATCTCGGCAATTTTCTCTGATTTGCAGCCCTGGATTTGTCTCAATTCTAAACTGCTATAATTCACAAGTCCTCTAGCAATTTGCTTACCGGCTGCATCGCACAACTGCACGGAATCATCAGCTTGAAATTCTCCTTCTACTTGAGCAATACCCGCAGCTAAAAGCGATTTTCCGCCGTGGGAAATTGCCTTGACAGCACCCGCATCTAAATATAGTTTCCCTGCCGGAATTAGCACGTTAGCTATCCAGTGTTTGCGAGCGTTTACAGGGCGCGGTTGAGGCTCGAATTGAGTACCGATCGACTCTCCGTTAAGTATTTTCTCGATATTACCAGGAAAGCAGCCGTCAGTGATGACAGTCCGTACTCCCGATGCAGTTGCTATTCTGGCTGCTTCAATTTTTGTCACCATTCCACCGGTTCCCCAACCGCTGCGGGAATCTCCTGTTTGCACCTGAAATTCTGTGAGCTGTGCCATACTTTGGACTAGGACGATCGGCTGCGCGTCGGGATTGCTGCGCGGATCGGCGGAATACAGCCGATCGACATCTGTGAGCACAAACAACCAATCTGCTTCTACCAAACTCGCTACTAGCGCCGAAAGCGTATCGTTATCGCCAAATTTGAGTTCGTCTACCGCTACTGTATCGTTTTCATTGACGATCGGAATCACGCCCAACCTCAGCAGTTGCCCAAAAGTATTGCAAGCGTTAACATAACCGTTACGCTGCACTAAATCGCCTCTAGTGAGCAATACTTGAGCGATCGGCTGTTGCAGAGTAGTAAACAAGTCATCGTACACCCGCATCAGTCGCCCTTGGCCCACAGCCGCCACAGCCTGTTTCATAGCAATGTTTCGCGGGCGTTCCGTCAAACCCAAGCGCGCGCAGCCAACCCCAACTGCACCCGAAGAAACCAAAACTACTCGATGACCTTGCTGCCGCAAATCAGCTAAAATTTCGACCAATGCAGCAATAGTTGAAAGAGCTAAGTTTCCTGTAGTCGATCGAGTCAGAGTCGAAGTTCCAATTTTAACAACAATAGTTTTAGTCATTGGTTTGTTGACTGTTGACTGTTGACTGTTGACTGTTGACTGTTGACTGTTGTCTGTTGACTGTTGACTGTTGACTGTTGACTGTTGTCTGTTGTCTGTTGCCATTAGTTACCAATTCCCAATTCCTAATTACTAATTCCCCATGCCCCATGCCCCATGCCCCATGCCCATTTTTAATCTTTAATTTTCAGAGAAGCCCCCAAAGCTTGAGAAACCCAAACTTCAAAAGAGCGCACCGGATACTTGCGAAGCGCATACCCAGCATCAACCATTGGTTCCACTAAAATAGTGAACATACCCAAACGATTGCCTGCCAAAACATCAGTAAAAAGTCGATCGCCCACCATCGCCACCTGTTCCACCGGCAAATTCATCGCCGTCACTGCTGTTCGCAACTTGCGACGGGAAGGCTTAGCCGCACCCGTGATGTAAGGTAGATTCAAAGAATCAGCAATTCGACCGATCCGATTTTGACTTAAATTATTGCTCGCCAACCATAGCGATACCACCGGTTTAATTTCTTGTACCCACAAGCTGAGTTCAGGAGAAGCATTCATTGCCGTAATGGGAACGAGTGTTTCGTCCACATCCAACACTAATCCTTTAATCTGATGTTTCTCCAGAATATCAGCGGTTAACTTCATGACTGAATCGCCTAGAACTAAGTCAGGCTGTAGTAATTTACCCCAAGTCATAATGATTTTAGATTTTAGATTTTAGATTTTAGATTGAGAAATAAGAAATTGGGAGTTAAAGATTGAAAAAGTAAAAAATCAAAAGTGAATAATTATGGCTTTTCCTTTGTTACTTTTGACTTTTTACTTTTTTATTAGTCATTGCCAATCTATGGATTCGATCGCAACTGCTGGTCAACTTTAGCAATCGCAGCATCGTGTTCCGCCTGTGTGCGGCTAAAAATGTGAGTGCCGTCGTATCGAGCCATAAAATACAGGTATTCTGTCTTTTCCGGAGTCAGAGTCGCTTCCAGACTTGCGATTCCCGGAGATGCGATCGGAGTTGGGGGTAGTCCTGGATTTATATAAGTATTGTAAGGAGAAGGCGTTTCTACTTGCTTAAAAGTCAGAGGCTTTTCCTTAGTTTGCCTGATGCCGAGAGCGTATTCAACTGTCGGGTCAGAGCCCAACGTCATACCCTTATTCAGACGGTTGTTGAATACTCCAGAAATGCGGTTCCGCTCGGAAGCAACCACAGCCTCTTTTTCTACAATACTAGCCAGCGTCACCCACTCTTTCAAATCCAGCTTAGTATTCTTCTGATTTTTTTGATATATCGGCAAAGCCAACTGCTCGAAGCGACCGAGCATTTGCTTGATGACAGCTTCCGGGCTAATTGCATCGCCGTCTAGCTGATAAGTATCCGGGTACAAAAACCCTTCCAAGTGAGGCAATCCGCTCGGTAGCCAAGGGTACTGAGCGTAGGGAACTTGACTCGCCACCGCCATAAAATCCTTAGCCGGAAAAAAACCTTGCGCTTCAAAATAAGCGCTCATTTGTTGCAGCGACCACCCTTCTGGAATAGTGAAACTCTGCTGTGCGACTTCGCCCTTCCAAATTTTGTCAGCAACTGCACTCAGAGGCTGAGTCGGCGAAAGTTGGTAAGTTCCTGCTTTAAAACCTCCCTCGCGGTTTTGCAGAGTCAGCCAGCGGGCCCACATATTCCATGCCGAGCTCGATCGAATCAACCCCGCGGCCTCTAAATCCCGGCCGATTTTTTGACTGGGAGTACCCTCCGGGATTTGGATAGAAACAGCATCCTCCTCTGTCGTGGAAGTTGACGTTTCAGCTATTTTAGGCGGCGCCGAAGCCCAGCTCCACCAAGCCCAGCCCTGCCAAGCGCAAACTCCCCAGATGGCCGGCAGCAACGCCAGATAAAACAACCATTTAGAGACTTGCGGAGTACCTTTTCGGCTCTCGCGCGTGCTGCCTTTTGTCATTTGTTCTTTATTCATAGTCCGTTGTCCTGGATAAGCGGCGGTTAACTAGCGACTAATGACTGATGACCTGCGATTGATGACCGAAAAGTTACGAATACAAGCCCTGTAAAAGACCCAATTCACGCGGCCCAATTCAAAAGCCCGATCGCGAAGGTAGAAGCGGCCACCTCGAAAAAGTTCGATCGGGCGAGCAGTTTACTTTTTTATAAAATAGTAAAAAATTCTGCTTTTTGCCATCAGGCCTTTTGCCTGCAATTAATATCTAATCAAGCTCATCAAAGAACTGGTCTTCCAGCATAGGTAACATCGGTTCCAGCCTTTGGAACTCTTCTTCCGAAAGCAATTCTGGCTTGCCGTCATCATTCATTCTAGCCAAGATAAAGAACGGGTCTAGAGGCGTATAAATCGCATATTCCTGTTCTTCGTGGTAGAAACTGGTCAGCCACATCAGCTCCTCGAACTCCGACTCCTCATCTGGATCGACATCGGATGCCATATCCTCTTCGGGAAATTCGGGCAATTCGCCAACCACAGTCAGCGTCACCGCTGTGCGTCGGAGCGTCAAGTTCTGCTCTTGCAGGACAACTTTAGCTGTCTCAAAAATTTTGTCAATTTCGGTCTCGTCTTCTACAGGAATTGCTGCTTCGTCGGTATCGTCTCCCTGCCAGGTAAAAATTTCTACGGGTGAGTCAATCGGAAGCAGCAAAGCGTATTCTTGACCTTCTAGGTTCATAGAATATTCTATGTTGCAAGTCAGCGATCGCCCAACTTCATCCGTCAGGGTGACGGACTCTTCGTTGGAATTGCCATTCTCTTTTTTGCGGTATGGGGATGAGGACATCGCGTGTATCTTAGTTTTCCGTCAATAATTCAGTAACGTTGGCTTGACAATTGGGAATTTTCGTGGCGATATTCTGGCTAAGTGGGCGATCGCCAGTCCACAAGCTTAAACCGCGAGACTCGCGGCCTTTTCCACAGGCGAGGAGTGCAGCGTTTAAATCTCAGTCGAGTCAGCAAGCGACACTGAGGACAAATCACGATTTTGTGCTTCTTCACTACCGAGGGTACAGCAGAATTTTCTCCAGTTTGTCAAGGGTTACAGGTGTGCGTAGCAAACTTGCACAACCAGGATATCACGCCTCTGTTACAAGCTATCAAGGATTGGGAAGGGCGGAGATATTTTGCCTCCGCTCGTCTAGCCACTGCTGCAAAATCAGGGCCGCTGCTTTGCGATCGATCGCACCCTTATTTTGCGACACCGAAATCCCTGAAGCTTTCATCAATTCCTCTGCCTCAACCGAAGTCAGGCGCTCGTCCACGTATTCTAGGGGGAGCTCTAAAGCTGTGGCGATGCGATTCGCATATTTCTGCACCTGTCGGGCTTGAGCGCCCAATTCTCCGCTCAGGGAGTAGGGCAAGCCTGCAACCAAAATTTGCACTCTCCGCTCTCGCACGAGTTCTCGGAGATAAGCTACGTCTCGATCGAAGGACGATCGTACCAGTGTTGTAATGCCCGTAGCTATTAAACCGGTGCCGTCACACCCGGCGATGCCGACTCGTTTGAGGCCGATATCTAATCCCAGTGCTGAAATCCATAATTTATTGTTGGACATTATCAATCAAGCAATTTTAGATTTTAGATTTTAGATTTTAGATTTACTGTTTTTTGGCGGAAATAATTTTATTTTACGAACCGCGAAGACGCGAAGTGCGCGAAGGAAGTAGAGAAGAAAGTAAGAAGAAAATAGGTAATCTTAAGTTGATATCAATCAAAAGCAGAAGGGATATTTTGGGATTAGGGAAGAAAAAAGGAATTTTTTGGATAATTAATTCTATTTTTTTCTGCCTTCTACCTTTTACCTTCTGCTTTTAACTATTAAGTATTAACTTTTATCTTGGGAGCCTTCGTCTAGAGGCAACTCCGGCAATTTTAGAGGCAAAATGCTGCTGATATCTGTTGCCGATGATTCGGAATTTTGGAAGTTCAAGGGGTTAACTTGATTCGTTTGGCTGTTTCCTGAGTCAGCCAACAGCGGTTTAATCTCAGACGACGCGGGCCCTGCTGCTGCTTCCCCAGCCATCGGGCCGAGCCAGGACATCCGGCCTGGTACGGGTTTGCGAGTTGGCTGGAAGCTTTGCAGCATTTCTGATAGCTGGAGTCCTTCGAGAGAGACTAACTTGGACTCGCGCAATTTGTGCCACACCGATCGAGACATCAGCAAACTGTGTTCCACGCGCACTGCTCCAAATTGCTCTAAATAAGCTTCCCGTTCCGGCTGATAGTCAGCGGAAGCCAGTTGCAGGCTTTGAACCGGGAAATCTTGAACAAGGCGCGCCATCTGGGACAGCAGTTCTGGGTAAAGCCAAGTGTAGGCCGGGTGTACAGTCAACTGGGCGACGTGGGGTTGCTGGCCGTTGCGGGATAGCTGCACCTGAAAATAGCCGATCGCGGCTTTGCGCTGCGGTTCAAAGACGTAGCCGCTGACTACCTCGGTTTTGCCCAGCCACTGTCTGACACCTTCGACTAAAGCGCCGAAAAAACTGGTTTTGAAATCTTGAATGTGCCGATCGAATACTTGGCGCACCAGGGGCGGCATAGACGCGGTATCCAGTTGGTATAGCAACTGAGCGTCGGCGTTGCTGACGGGCAGCAGGTTGGGCAAATCTGGCGTCGAGGAAGCCATTTCTTGCAGGCGTTCTGGGGCGATCGTCCAGTAAGTCATCTGGGCCAAAGGCTGAAACCCGTTCTGCCTATACAAAGCCAAGGAAGTTTTGTCGCCGACATTCACTTCCAACAGCCACGTCCGCGCCTCCCAGACTGCCTCAAAGCAGTACCGCAGCAGCATGGAACCAATTCCTTTGCTGCGGGCTTCCGGGTCTACTCCTATGCGATCGATCCGCCAAGTGCTGCGGGTGCGGTTGAAAGGAGAAATCTGAATTATGCCCTTAACAGTCCCCTCTTCTTCGGCAACGTGGGCACGGAACAGGGACTGACAAGGGTTGGGAAACAAGCTAAAAATCTTTAGTAGTCCGTACCAGCGGCGAATCTGCTGCAACTTTCTACCTAGTACCACGTCGCAGCTTCCGCCCTTGCTGTTTTCTGGCTCTTCGGCTGTTTCCGCGCACAGTTGTTCCATCACCTCGATGTCGCGATACTGAAACGGGCGAATCACAACCTGGTTTTGGTTTTGGGAGGGAAATGAAGTCATAGCATAAAAGTGGAGAATGGAAATTTAAAAATAAAAATTCAGAAAGGGGAAGAGTTAGAGAAGTTTTGAGTTTTGAATGAGTAAATTTTGAGTTCAAAACTTATAACTTTTGATTCTTCTCCCTTTCTTGCTCGATCGAAAATTAAAAATTGCAAATCATCTTTGGGAATTTTTAATTTTCTGTTTTCAACTCAAGATTTTTGTGGCAGAGGTCGAATTACAACGACTGGTGTGCGCTCGTCAGCATTCCCGGCGGGGTTGCTTCGCAAGGCTTGCTCTAAGAATGTTACCGATAAATCGGAGGTCGCTGCTAATATCTTAACTGCTTTCAAGTCATTAGCGTCTACGATCGCCGCCGCAAGTCCGGTTTCTCGTTGAATTTCTTCTACAACTTGCTGGGGATTGTCCGGGCCTAGGACAATAAATTGGTCGAAGGGAGGCAAAGTCCCGGTAACGTCGTCAATCAGTCTGGCTTGTTCCCCTGCAAGTTGGTAAAAGACTCCCGGTTTACCGAATATTTTAGCCACAGCGCCGATCGCAAATGCTGCGACTACGCGCCAAGGGCCTACTACATCAACCAACGTCTGCATCCCGCAAGCCGTGGCCAAACTCGACATCGGCAAGAAAAACAAGCACACTCGCTTTGCCGCCCATCCTGGTTTGACTTCGCTGGGATGGCGATAGCGTCCCTGCATCAAAGCCAAGGGAGTCTCTGCGAGGGCGACAATATCGCCTTTCTGGGCGCGCGGCAGCACGTACCGCTTGACAATTTCGACGGGATTGTCCAATTCCGTCAGGATGTGGGTGCGAATCGGCAAAACTTCGGCAACTCCGACATTTCGGGCATTAGGTACTGTCTCCGAGTTGGGAAATTGCAGGGGAACTACTACGTTACGGACTTTGGGGATGCGGCCGCCCGGGCCGTAGGTGACGAAATGTACTTGCACCCAAGCCGACTGCAATTTGGTTAAATCTTGCCCTTGAATGTCTACAGAAACTTTAATTTTCGTGTTTTTTTGGGCTTTAACAATATAGCCGAACCAGTAATCGTCTGCTCTGGCTGCTGCGTCTTTGTGGCAAGGAATCACCTTTGTCTGGGAAGTAACGCCATCCAAACTTCCGTCTGACAGCAGTTTCACCTGTGCCCGCACTTCCGGCAACATAATCTCAAACCGCTGTGTCAGGTTGCGGAACTCCATTTCCCCGACTAAAAGATAGCGGTTGGGTTCCGAGATGGCTAAGTGCCATTCTCCGGCTGTTAGTTCTAATTTATTTGCACTTCCAGTCCGGCGATAGTTCAACTCTAGGCCCAATCCGCCCAATGCTAGCAGCGAACCGGCTGCTGCGATTCCTGTTGCTAAAGTCTCAATCACTCAAATCACCGCCAATAATATTTTGTGTTTACTGTAGTCGATATCGGGTACTTTGAGCGCTGATCCGGTAGTAATTGGATTGTGCTGAGTTTGTTGGGGGCGATCGAGCTTAGCCCAATTACACGTAAGTGCGATCGCCTCTGGTGGCTAAAGCGGGCAAGTTGCTGTTCAAAGAGCTCTCCTCGTGAGTTAGATCACTCCAAAATCTGGCCTTGCTTAATCAGGGCATGAAAAAAATCAGTTGAAAATCCCGAATCTTTGTGGATACTGGTTTCTCTGACTTGCATATTTAACCTTTCCTAGCGTAAATCAGCAACGTCCACAAAACAAATTACTTAATTCAATAATTTAATAGTTTATTTGGTTTTACAACTCTATACAATATCGCTTTTAAGCGTTAAATTATAAAGTGGAAATTCACATTAGTTTAGAATGTTTATTAATTTTAATCGGTTAACAAGTCGGGATAAAGGAGTTATTTTAAGATTGCTAAGCTAAGACTGTTCCCTATGTGCGATCGCGTGCCTTCACCTTATTCAAGGTCGAAGGAACAGCGAGTCCCTAGCGCGGTAGCGGTAAGTATTTTTGAGAATCTACTTCTTAAGTAACAGTCAAAATCTAGTTCTTAGGCAGTAGATTTTGTGAGAAGTATATAGTTAGCCTAGTAAATGTAACAGTAATACCCAAGGATATCTATGACTGATAACAAGCCGCCTTTTAACCAGCCTGAAGCCAATCGTGACTTCCAAGAAAAGAATGTTGACAATAGCGAAAACCAGCAGCTTCAGGCTCAGACTAACGAAAATGCAGAATCAACGGAAGATCAATCATCAGGTTCAGGCCTTGGTGCGAGGATAGCGGGAGCAGCAGTCGGTGGTATACTAGGTGCTCGCTCTGGAGGCATTATTGGTGCTGTAGCAGGCTCAGTTGCTGGCGCTATGATTGGTAAAGGTACTGCTGATACTGTTAACCGTGCTGTAGATAATTTAGGGGATGCAGCACACAGCGTAGCAGACGGTATTACACACACTGTAGAAGAGCTAGGGACAGTAGTAAAGGAAACTGCTGAGGAAGTTAAACCATCTATCAAAGCTACAGCAGAAGCAGTCAAGGAGACTGTTGAGGAAACCAAGCCTTCGATTAAAAGTATAGCCGAATCTGTCGATCAGACAGTTAAGGAAGCGAAGCCTTCTGTAGTAGATGCAGTCAAGAGCGCATCCGAGGAAGTCAAACCTACAATTAGAGAAGTAAAAGATTCTGTCAAGCAGACAGTCGAAGGTGTCAAGCCTTCTCTACAAAGTGCAGCGGACTCTATTAAGAGCACTGCCGATGAAATTAAGCCTTCTGCCAAAGCTGTAGCTCAGGAAATTGAGGGGGCAACTAAGGATCTGAGATCGACTGTAAAAGATACAGCGAAAGCAGTTGAGCCATCTATAAAAAGTGCAGCCGAATCGCTTAAGTCATCTGGTAAGAGTGCAGCGGAATCAATGAAGTCATCTGCTCAAAGCGCCGCTGAATCCGCTAAAGGTGCAGCGCAGGATGTTAAGTCATCTGCCCAAAATGCTGCCGAATCTGCTAAAGGTGCAGCGCAGGATGTTAAGCAGGATGTTAAGCAGGATGTTAAGTCATCTGCCCAAAATGCAACTCCATCTCATCAAGGTGCAGGGCATGATTTTAAATCATCTGCCCAAAATGCAGCCGAATCTGCTAAACCTCCAGTGCCTGATTTTAGGTCCTCTGCCCAAAATGCAACCCCATCTCCTCAAGGTGCAGCGCATGATTTAAAATCATCTGCCCAAAATGCAGCCGAATCTGCTAAACGTGCAGCGCACGATGTTAAGTCATCTGCCCAATATCTAGCCGAATCCGACGCGGAGGGAAATAAGGATAGCGATATTCACATCTCCGGCAATCCTGAACTCAAGGACAAAGTGGTCATTCATGACAAGAGAATCATTAAGGACTAGGTAAAGTAAGGACTTAACTCTAGCTTGTTAAAGCTAGGGCTAAGAGAGTTTAACAGAGAGTGGATCTGAGAAAAGAGTCCACTCTTTTCTGTGTATGAGAAATGCGATCGCCTACGGTTTAACAGAGAGTCTATTTATTGAGGAACTCTCCCCCTGAAGAAGGAGAGATTCCGTTTCTAGACTACTGGCAGAAGTGGTTAAAACGGCTAAAGTTTTTTGTAGAAAAAGCTGCTTGATAAATCGAGAAATAGTTAGGGTCAAGCTGATGTGGCCAGTTCAACCCCAAACTATTTAATATCCAAATTGTAAAGTCACAGAAGCTTCTACTTGCTGTTCGCCTCCCACCACAGGCGTTGTAGCATTAGCAGCAGCAGCGCGATCTGCAGCAAACTGCCGGTACATAGGAGGCGGCGCGATCGCACCGTTGACTTGAATGCCCAGAATGTCTCCCCGCTTGAGGTTGAGGGCGCTCAACACTGCATCCGCTTGCGATTGAGCATCTTGAGTTGCTTTGCGGAGTGCTTGTTTTCGAGCTTGTTCGATCGCACTTTCGGCGGCGGCAAAACTCACGCCGTCGATGCGTGTGGCTCCGGCATTCACCGCATCGTCAAGCAAAGTGCCGGCAGATGCAGTATTAATCCGAAAACTGACGGTATTGGTCGCCGTATAGCCTGTCAAGCGCTGTTGGTTGTTGTCGAAGTTATAAATGGGATTGAGGGTGATGCCGGCAGTTTCGAGTTTTTCGACTTGGCGCGATCGCAGCAACTGTACCACAGCGGACGATCGTCTCGCCGCTTCCTGCTGCACCTCGGCAGCCGTTTTCCCCTGCACCTCAACCCCCAGCCGCACTTGCGTTTGAGTTGTAGGAATCGCTTCCACACCCCGGCCAGTCACAGTCAGCGTTCTGATCCGCTGTTCCCCGGCCACCGCCGGATCTAATCTCACGAAACTGACGAGAGTTAAGGTTAAACACAACGCTGTTAGCAGACTACGGAAATTAATGCGATCGCCACGTTGCAAATTTGAACTCATAAACTTGATTCTCCTCACATACAACAGATGCTATACTTTACCTTCCCACTGAAATTGCTAAATATCCGGGTTGTTACATTTTTAGCAACTAAAAAAATAGTCAGTAATTCTGAAGAAATTGTGAGTTATTATAATGTCCGCAGGACGCTCCACTCAAAAATTGGTGTTCTGGGCAAAATAAGAGGTTTGGCAACGATAAATATAGAAACCCACCCAGTTTATGACACTCGGACGCAACTACTATTTCCTTTTAAATAAAATATAAAAATGATAAAATTGTTAAAAAATGCAATCGTTAAAACAAGTTGCCCGCCGACTCAAAAAAGAGACTTACGCGGTTTATTTAGCCAGTACAGACCAGAGAGTACCTTGGTACGCCAGAATTTTAGCAGGGCTTACGGTGGCCTACGCTTTTAGCCCGATCGACTTAATTCCTGACTTCATACCAGTTCTCGGCTACTTGGACGATTTGATAATTGTACCCTTGGGAATTTGGCTGGTACTGAAGATGATTCCGCCACAGGTTTTAGCCGAGTGTCGGGAAAAAGCAGCCGCAGAAATAGAGCGAGGAAAACCGATAAATCGGGCTGCCGCTGTTGTGATTATTGCCATTTGGATTGGCTTGGGAATATTAGCAGCAATTTGGCTGACACGGATATTTAAACGTTAAAAAAAATTATCTATCTATTTATAGTGTAGGGTGCGCGCCGAGCACCTTACCTTAAACAACTCGCGTGACCCAAAAATATTTAAAGTTCAAAAAATCACCTATCTAGTTATAATATAGGGTGCGCCTAGCGCACCTTACGTTAAAAAAACTCGCAGTATCGCATACCAAGTATTATTTACCGCTTAAAAAATTAAACTAACTTTCTAGCTATGACTCAAACCACTGATTTCCTCAGCCACCTCAACCCATCTCAGCGCCAAGCAGTCGCCCATTATAACGGGCCGCTGTTAGTAGTAGCGGGCGCTGGTTCCGGCAAAACCCGAGCTCTAACTTACCGAGTTGCTAACTTAGTTCGCACGCATCGAGTTGATCCAGAAAATATTCTGGCGGTGACATTTACAAATAAAGCCGCCAGGGAGATGAAAGAAAGAATTGAGAAATTGCTGGCAACTCAGCAAGCTGAAGCCGAATATGGCAAACCTTTGGTAGACTTAGCCCCGGAGGTGCAGACGAAATTGCGATCGCAAATTTACCAAAGAATTACCAAACATATTTGGATGGGGACTTTTCACTCTTTGTGCGGTCGCATTCTCCGCTACGATATTGAAAAATATCAAGACGAAAAAGGTCGCCAGTGGAAGAAAAACTTTTCGATTTTTGATGAGTCAGATGCTCAAAGTCTCGTCAAACAAATTGTCACCAAAATACTGAACCTCGACGACAAGAAATTTGACCCGCGAAAAGTCCGCTATGTCATAAGCAACGCTAAAAATAAAGGGTTGTCGCCTCAAGAATACCACGCAGCAGAACCGGATTATCGAGGTCGTGTGATTGCCGATGTTTACAGTCGCTACCAAGACGCTTTAGCAGCCAACAATGCCCTAGATTTTGACGATTTAATCCTTGTTCCCGTTAAACTTTTGAGCCAAAACGAGGAAGTATTAAGTTACTGGCATAAAAAGTTTTGTCATATTTTAGTTGACGAATACCAAGATACCAACCGCACTCAATACGATTTGATTCGGATGTTGGTGACAAATAACGCCGACCCGAAAAGCTTCGATAAATGGCAAAACCGCTCGATTTTTGTCGTGGGCGATGTCGATCAATCAATTTACAGCTTTCGGATGGCCGATTATACCATATTGCTGGAATTTCAAGAGGATTTCGGAGATGGTTTGTCGGACGAGAAAACTCGGACAATGGTAAAATTAGAGGAAAATTATCGATCGCGCGAAAACATCCTGCAAGTGGCGAACCACTTGATCGAACACAATACCGAACGCATCGAGAAAATTCTGCGCCCGACTCGCGAACCGGGAGCTCCGATTGTTGTCTGGCGCGCCGACAACGAATTAGATGAAGCGGAATTTGTAGCAGGTCAAATTCATTCCTTGAAGCGCCAAAATTCCGAATACGAAAACGGCAGTAACTTTGCGATTCTCTACCGCACGAATGCTCAATCTCGCTCCTTTGAAGAAGCGTTAATGCGTTTAGACATTCCTTACAATATTGTCGGCGGCCTGAAGTTTTACGATCGCAAAGAAATCAAAGATATCCTAGCATACCTGCGGACGCTTGCCAATCCCGACGATAGCGTCAGCCTCAAACGCATCATCAATACTCCCCGCCGCGGCATTGGCGATACCACATTTTCCAAAGTCGAAGACGCTGCAACTCAATTGGGCATTCCGTTGTGGGAAATCCTCAGCGATGAATCTTCTGTCAATACTCTCGCAGGGCGATCGGCAAAAGCTATTATTAAGTTTGCCGAAATGATTGGTCGTTGGCAATCGCAAGTTGAAACTCTGCCGGCTTCGCAAATTGTCCAAGGAATTATCCAAGATTCAGGCTACATTGAAGATTTGAAAAATCAAGGAACCGAGGAAGCAGAAAATCGCATAGAAAACGTCAGAGAATTGTACAATGCAGTGCTGCAATTTGAAGAACAAAACGAAGAACCGACGCTGACATCATTTTTAGCAAAAGCATCTTTAGCATCCGATTTAGATGACTTGCAGGAAGAAGATTCCCGCGTGTCGCTGATGACGCTGCACTCAGCAAAAGGGTTAGAATTTCCCGTAGTATTTCTAGTGGGAATGGAACAGGGTTTATTTCCCAATTTCCGCAGTTTGGACGACCCGAAAGCGATCGAAGAAGAACGCCGTTTGTGCTACGTCGGCATCACTCGCGCCCAGGAATTGCTATTTCTCACCCACACTCGCGAACGCCGCCTCTGGGGAGGTTTCCGGGAACACTGCACCCCTTCGCTATTCTTAGGAGAATTGCCGACACATTTGCTGGCTGGAAGTGCGAAGAAAACTAAAGCGGGAAAAACGGCTGCCTCGAAAGGAAAAACTAATAATTCAGCCGCTAATTCTGCGAGTTCTCAAGCGGGAAACAATGGACAATCGGCGGATTGGAAAACGGGCGATAAAGTTTTTCATCATGCTTTTGGAGTTGGAGAAATTACCCACGTTTTGGGAGAAGGTGACAAAACTAATCTGGCAATTAAGTTTACGGGTTTGGGCAGAAAAATCATCGATCCGAGAACAGCTAAGTTGCAGCGAGTGTAATAGAAAAGCTGAAATAAAAACAACATCAGATTTTATGCCTTACAGTCAATTTACAACGATCGGCAAAGTTAAAAAAGCCTTCAATCTCACAGCAGTCGAAGGAATCAGATTTCTGCCGGAAATCGAGCCGATCGCACCTACGACTGTTTTGCAAACCCTGCTAGAGACAAATTTGCCTTGGGCGATCGCTACTAGCACAGAAAAAGCCCGTTCTGAAGCTATTATCAACCCTGTATTGCTGGAAGTTCGCAATATTTTGAACCAACAAATCAGCGTGTTTTCGGGTGAAGAATTTAATGTCGATGCTGCTGTTGGACTTACAGGAGTTTGCGATTTTCTCATCAGCCGTTCCCCCGAACAATTAGAAGTTGAGGCCCCAGCAATTGTGATGGTAGAAGCTAAAAAAGGAGATTTGAAAGTAGGTTTGGGTCAATGTATTGCTGAAATGGTGGCGGCCCAGAGGTTTAATGAAGCGAAAGGGATCTCGATATCAGCCATCTACGGTAGCGTTTCCAGCGGCACAGCTTGGCGGTTTCTCAAGCTGGAAGGGCAAATAGTGACGATCGATCTTACCGATTATCCACTACCTCCCGTAGATAAAATATTGGGATTTTTAGTCTGGATGGTGCGCCAAAATTAGCATATATCAAATCTGCATTCAAAATCCGCGATCGGAGTCGGCGGTTAAAACCCCTACTAAACAAACGAAGTCCCAGGAGAGGGGGACTCAAAAGAAATGATTCAAGACTCTTCCGCAGGGAATCGCCCCTCGATCGATCTTATCTCACATCTTGCACCATTCTCGCTTAACAGGCAAGATGCCTGTCCCACAAGAAAATTCACTCTTTGTGGAACAGGCATCTTGCCTGTTCATAAAAGACTTATTAACAATAATGCAACATCTCATATCTTATTCGACTACCTGAGATTCCACACGCCTGTATTTACCCGCCAAACGTTCTCGACGCTGGCGGCGGTTGTCAGCTTCAAATATGGCGATTAATTCATCCAGGTTTAGAGTCAAAGCGTCCAACTGTTGGCAGACTTCACGCATCTTTTCAACGTGTCGCTTTCTGGTTTCAGCGTCGGGGATTCTAGGTTGTTGATTCATGACAAATTCCAATCCATTTTGATTTCTCGGATAGTTGCTTCTGGGAGCATCTCATATTTGTAAAAACACTTCTTCTGGCTCCTTCCTTCTTCCTCTTTCCTTCTTCCTCTTTCCTCCTGCCTCCTGCCTCCTGCCTCAAAACTCCAATTTCTAGCTTGGCTGCAAAAGTGAGATGCTCCCGTTGCTTCTGAGGCATCGACAGCCGCCTCTGTTTGTTCTATCGTTCTATACAGAAAGTTTAACGTATCCGCAGTCGCAGCGGGTTGAGATTCTGCTACCTGCTGCAAAAGCCTGTACAAACGATTGTAAGGGTTTCTCAACCTTTCCTTAACATTATCCAGGGATTCTAGTTCGGGGAGTGTCGCTTCTGTCTCGCCAAACTGCTGCATTAAAATGTATTCTGTGGCGGTTGTTTCGTTGAGGATTTCCACTAGCCGCCGCTGCAATGTGAAAATTGTGTTCAGGATGTCATCAGGTAGCTTTGCTATTGTCCTTAATTATTAGGGATAACAAGTTAACACAATATATCAGAATGTTTGCTTCCTCTCATTTTGGTTTTAATCGACTGCGATATTAGTCCAAATTTACCACCTTTAAATTTGCATTCCATGGTTCGCCAATAACGCACTTCCATAAGCAGCCGCAGTATGAATAGGCGTTTCAACAGGCACTTTCAAATAACGCTTTCTAATCGCACTCCAAGCCGCATTTTTTGCACCACCGCCAGCAGTATAAACTTTTGTCAAAGGAGTTGCACCCAATTCTTGCAATAATTGATATCCCCGCGCTTCAATCCGCGCTATGCTTTCTAGCAAACCGTGCAGAAATTCCACTGAATTAGTTGGGCGCGGTTCGAGTCTTGGCGGCAAGTTCGGGTCGTTAATCGGAAAGCGATCGCCATTTTTCAACAATGGATAATAATCCAGCAAACTCTCTTGTTCTGGCTCAATTTGTGTGCTATAATTATCCAACTCAACATCAGTAAAAAAGTGTCGCAACACCGCACCCCCGGTATTAGAAGCACCTCCAACTAACCACAAATCGCCTAATTTATGACTGTAAATTCCGTATCTAGAATCATCTACGCGGGTATGACTTAACAGTTTGACTGCTAGTGTAGAACCGAGAGAAGTTACTGCTTCCCCCGGTAAATTGACACCGCTTGCTAAAAATGCGGCAATGCTATCGGTTGTGCCAGCACAAACCATACAATCGCGGGGAAAACCGAAGCGATCGCCCACTTGAACTCTCACTTCTCCCACAGGCGTACCCGGTGCGACAACTTGTGGCAATTCAGGAGTTGCAGCGCCCGCAATTCCCTGTGTCAGCCAATTCGGATAGCACAAAGTATCAACATCGAAACCGAGTTTCAAAGCATTGTGATAGTCGCTAATTCCCAATTTTCCGTGCAGCAGAAATGCCAGCCAGTCAGCTTGATGCAGGAAATAAAGCTTCTCAACCACAGGCAAGATGCCTGTTCCACAAAGACTGACAGGCAAGATGCCTGTTCCACAAAGACTGAATTGTGTTGTGGGGTGGGCTTCTAGCCCGCCCTCCTGCCACCACAGAAGTTTTGCCAGACTGGATGTAGCGCTTAATACTGTGTGGTGGGCAGGGGCGATCGCCCGCAACTTCTCTGTCACCGCTGCACCGCGCCCATCATTGTATAAAATGGGTTCGCATACTGGTATACCGTCGGTATTGCACAGCATGACAGTGGAAGATGTGCCGTCAAGGGCGATCGCCCTTACCTGGTTGCGGATTGTTGGGGGAATTTGCTCGATCAAATCCCACAGCGCATTTTGCCACACCGAGGGCAATTCAGGCTGTTGTTGCCCGTTGTTGGCAAAAGTATATTCTGTCTCACAATGTATTGTACCCTGGGAGTCTATGACAGTTGATCGCGCGCCCGTGGTGCCGAAATCTATTCCCAAATAAAGATTCATTTGCCACTCCCGCGAATTTTTCTATTTTGAGTAAACCAAAAAGTTTATTTGCATTAAGGCTAAGACCAACTGTCACAAATGGGGGTTACAGTTTAGGTATGTAGTTGCGCTTCAGCGCTCTTTCCTAAGATAAGAGCGCTGAAGCGCAACTACATACCTTTGTCGGCCTTGCTGAATTTAGGGTATGAAAAGCTAAATATGCAAGTCATAGAAACCTGTATCCATAAAGCTTCTGGATTTTAAACTTATTTTTTTATACCCGATTAAGTAACACCCAAAAGCAGTTATATCCCAGAGTTATTGAAGAATTTGGGATCTAACTGCCATAAAAATTAATGAAACAAACTAAACTTTTTTCAAGTAACACAAAGCCCTTCGATTAACCTAAAACCTCAGTTTGTAGTAGCGCTTTACGTAATGCCGTTACTGCTTCTTCTGTTTCTATCAACCTATGGAGAGCAAGCGCAATATCATCTTCAACCTTCAGCAGTTTAGCTGCTTTTTTTACAGCTTTTTGCTCTTCAAGTGAGTAATTGTCATCTGCACGAGCCATTTGAATTGCATGATACAACAATGACCTTGATTTTGACCAAGTAGAAACATCAACTGTAATCTTGGTGAGCAGGCTTTCTAAATCAGCATTTTTGTATTCAAATGTTTTGTATTTTTCTATTACTTCTTCAGGAGCGCCAGCCATGCGCTGATGATTTAGTAACCAATTAAGTTCGGCTTCTGAAACCTCTCCATCAGCTCCAGCAATAGCGAGCAGTGCATATCCATAGCTAAGGTATGCTTCAAGGGGAATTTCGGAAATACCCAAGTTGTTTTTCAGAAATTGTGAAGCAGGTAGTGCGTCTTTAATATTCGTCATCAGTTACCCCTTTAATTTTTGTGAGAATTTATTGTGGTCAGAGAAGTGTTGGTTTATAAAGGTAAACCGTTGGGATACGTCGCTGCTAGACGTTTTTCACGGATTTGTGATTTACAACAATTTTAAGTATTGCACATATAAGTGTTATTTAAATATTTAAAAAATATTTATACCAAATCCGGGTTAGCTACCCCCTCTATGATGCTACCGTGTACACACAAGTTGCTCGCTGACCCATATTGTAGAAACCCTGTTTCCTAGCACCTGGATTTCTCGTTTTGCCGAATCAATAACTTAAAATTTATGAAAATAAGCTTCCTTTCTGAGATTCATGCGAGACTTTGGTTTCAGGAATTGTGTGGAAAGATTTCGGACTTGTGTATACAGGGTAGCTTCTTAAGGATGCGAGGGGGATTGGGACTCGGCGATCGACCAGAGATACAATTGTTTTCAGGCGATTGTTGACACCTATGGGCTGACCCCCGTGTCCCTACTTTCATCCCTTAAACTTTTGTCCCGCACTCAGGACAAAACTTATTGGTCGAAACATTCTTCGCGCAGCAACTGGGACAATAAACCAACTCCGCAGAGTGCAACTTGCTACGCGATCGGGCAAACCAACCAAGGGCTGAAATCGCTATAGATTACAGCTTACAGCTCTCGATGCGAGAGAAGAGAGAACCAGACAACCAACCCCAACCACCCCAACACCCCAACAACCCAACCCAATCCTTCTCCCCCCCACGCAAACACACGCGCACACGACGGGAGGTGCCCCCGTGGTGCTTCTAGATTAAAGGTTAAATCATCGTACTCCAACCAACCTTTCCTCCCCTTTCTCCTCTTTCTCCAACCCACACGATCGCCTAGCTTGCATTCAGTGTCATAATCAACTTTACCGCCTATTTCTAACCAGATTTTTTTCTGGACACTAAAGCCGAAACGACCCTGACTATATTTTACCCACAACTGGTCGATCGTCCGCAAATCATCGCCAGGAAAATTCTCGATCGAGTTCGTATCGAACCAACCTTCCTTCTCCCGTCTCGCAGCTTTTAACATCACCTTGAATGTTTCCCTATCCGCCTCTTTCCACTCCCCTGCTGCCAATAAATCCCGCAGACAAGTGTAGTCAACACCCTGCGCTGATTTAAGCGAGTCTGGTGGCGGTGCCTGTGGAGGTGTTTGAGCTGATAATTGAGGTGATTGAGAAGCAAGATCCTGCAAAACTTCAGTAGCAGATTGATAACGTTTTTTAATAGCAGGTTGTATCATTTTATCTAAAATCTGACCCAGTTCCGAACTGACAGATGTTTTTAAGTGTTCTCGCCACACCCACTCAAACTCGCTATCATCGAATAAATCAATCGGTTTAACCTGAGTTAACAGAGACAGACAAGTGACACCCAGACTATAAATATCACTCGCATGAATAGCTTTACCGTTGGCTTGTTCGGGTGCCGTATATCCAGCCGTCCCGATTCTCGTTCCCGTTAGCCCTAGAGCCGTTTGTGTCGCATATTTCGCGGCTCCAAAGTCAACTAAAACCATTTGCTCATCTGGCCGAAGAATAATATTTTCTGGCTTGATATCCCGGTGAATAACTTGGCGAGAGTGAATGAACTCGAATACTGGCAGTAAATTATTAAGCAAATTGCGAAGCTGTGTTTCGCTAAAATATCCCTTAGATTCTAGTGCTTCGGCTAAATTTTCACCGTCGATGAATTCTTGGACTAAATACTGCCGTCCATCTTGACTAAAATATGCTAATAAGTCGGGAATTTGAGAATGTTTACCCAACTGTTCTAGGCGGACTGCTTCAAGCTCAAATAACTCTGCAGCTTTCTGGATACTAGAAGTGCCTTGAAGTTGGGGGTAAAATTGTTTAATAACGCAGGGAGGTTTTGAGGGTTTATACTCGTCAATAGCTAGAAAAGTGCGCCCAAATCCCCCTTGTCCAATAATTTTTTTGGCTCCGTAGCGATCGCCCAATAGCAGTTTATTCCCACATTTTTGACAGAATTTTGTATAGCCATACGGGTTTTGGAATAGGCAATCAGGGTTTAGACACTGGCTCATAAAATATGCTTAGAGATTACAGATTAAAGCTCTCAATGCGATGCCAGCGGACATGGTTTTAAATGTGAAACAGCAGATCCGGGTAAGGACATGGCATTGCCGATATGTGTCAACTTAAGTCTGAAACCTGTGTATCTCTCGCTTTTATCCGAGGCCAGATCCCCCTAAATCCCCCTTAAGAAGGGGGACTTTGATCTGACTCTTGTCCCCCCCTTCTTAAGGGGGGCTAGGGGGGATCTGGCCTCGACGATAAACAGCAGTCTATGACTACGTTTGACCTTAAGTTGAGACTAATAGGCACTGCCTAAGTCCCCACTCAAAACTCGTTAAACTTTTGTCCCGCACTCAGGACAAAACTTATTGGTCGAAACATTCTTCGCGCCGCAACTCGGACAATAAATCAACTCCGCAGATTGCAACTTGCTACGTTCAGGCAAACCAACCATTTGAGCGTTGCTCTTACCTGGAACTACCATCGGATAGCAGTTTTCGTCCCTCGTCACCTTGACGTTCATCAGCACCGGGCCGTCGTGAGCGAGCATTTGAGCGATCGCATCTTTGAGTTCCTCCGGCCGCGAAACCAGCATCCCTCTCACGCCATAAGCTTCTGCCAGCATCACAAAATCCGGCATTCCCACAGTCATATTCGACGACGAATAACGCTCGCCGTAGAACGCCTGCTGCCACTGCCGCACCATGCCTTGCCAGCCATTATTTACAATCACAATCTTGACATTAATGCCGTATTGTGCTAGCGTTCCCAGCTCTTGAATATTCATTTGCACGCTAGCATCGCCAGCAATACAAATCACTTGCTCATTGGGTAGCGCCATTTTCGCGCCCATAGCAGCCGGCACCCCGTAACCCATCGTGCCCAAACCAGCGCTCGAAATCCAGCGGCGCGGCCCGTTGTTCAAAAATTGAGCCGACCACATTTGATGTTGACCGACATCTGTTGTGTAGTAAGCATCCGGCGCTTGAGTAGCCAACTGAGAAATCACCTCTTGCGGAGACAAAATGTCTGGGTAATGAGGCACAACTAACGGATAGTCCTGTTTCCACTGATCGATCCTGTGCAGCCAGTCCGCAGTCTGTCCAGCCTTCCCCGAAACTCCAGTCTCCCGACAGCGACGCAGCAAATCGATCAAAACTTGGCGGACATCTCCGACAATCGGCACGTCAGGGCCGCGATTTTTGCCAACTTCTGCCGGATCGATATCGATGTGAATCACCTTCGCCCGCGCGGCAAACTCGTCTAATTTGCCGGTCACGCGATCGTCAAACCGCGCCCCTACAGCAATCAGCAAATCGCACTCGGTAACGGCAAAATTAGCGTAAGCAGTGCCGTGCATCCCCAGCATTTTCACAGACAAAGGATGGTTTTCGTCAAAGGAACCTTTGCCCATCAGCGTTGTCGTCACCGGCAATTGGAAAAGTTCCGCCAGTTCCTTAATTTCCTCGTGGGCCCCGGCCGCGATCGCCCCGCCCCCCACATAAAGCAAAGGACGCTTTGCTTCCTTCAGCAAATAGATTGCTTGATTAATTTGCCGAGGATTTCCCTTCACCGTCGGCCGATAGCCCGGAATTCTCACTGCTCCAGGTTCCACGGGCAGATAGTCAAATTCTTCTAAACCCACATCCTTGGGCACGTCAACCAAGACTGGCCCCGGCCGCCCTGTACTCGCGATGTGGAAAGCTTCTGCCACAATTCGCGCCATATCTCTCGGGTCGCGTACTACATAGGAATGCTTGACAATTGGCAAGGTAATCCCGTAAATATCCGTTTCCTGAAACGCATCAGTGCCGATCGCCGGCCGGGGAACCTGACCGGTAATAATTACCATCGGGATCGAATCCATGTGTGCCGTCGCAATCCCCGTCACTAAATTAGTTGCGCCGGGGCCCGAAGTAGCAAAACAAACACCAACTTGTCCGGTAGCGCGGGCGTACCCGTCGGCCGCGTGAGCAGCACCTTGCTCGTGGCGTACCAGAATATGTTTGATAGCGCCAGTTTCTTCTGCACGGTAGAGTTCGTCATAAAGCGGCAGAATTGCACCGCCGGGATAACCAAAAATATGCTTGACACCGTGGCGGATCAAGCTGTCAATCAGAGCAAATCCACCAGTTGCACGCCTGATGGTCACTTTAGTTTTTAGTTGCACAGAATTTCCTTCCTTAAACTAATTATGATTTTTAATGAAAGCTTTTATACTACTTTAATCTCAATTAATGAAACTAGGAAAATTTAAGTGGTGAGATTTTACAAAAGATTTCGCGATCGCAGAGGGTTCGCGCGATCGAGACATTGTGGAACAGCAGAGGAAGAAAAGAAACAGAGGAAATCGCGGTCTCCATGCCGGTTTACCACGATATGACGCTTTTAGAGCATTGGTGATTCGGCATTCGACAAGAAAAACAATCGTTTCAGCAATTAAGAACGTCCTAATCATCAGGGCGGTTGCTATGTTATGGATCGATCGCGAAAAGAAAGCCCTCTTCCCTCTTCCCATTGGTGTCAACACTAGCCTAAAACCGTTGATAAATTTTGTTGAGTCGCGAGTCTCCCTCCCGCTCCCATTCCCGTTAAGAAGGGAAACTAAAGAGAATGCTCTGGTTCCCCCCAACTCTCAAGGGATCTGGACAATCATCGTCAATCGATTTTAGATTTTAGATTTTAGATTTTAGCATTGACCCCAAGGATAAATTCGGGGGGCAAGTTTCATCGGATACAGGTTTTTTATTTCTGGGTTCTGAGTCGGCTTTCGGAATGAATCCGGGGGCTTGTATCCTGGATGCTTTCGGTCAAACAGTAGCTCGGTACTACATTTGACCCTAAGTTGACGCCAATCCCCTGTTCTTCCTTCTTCCTTCTTCTTCCTTCTTCCTTCTTCCTTCTTGGCAAAGTTTAAAGAACATCCTGCAAGACTTTGCGAGTATGTTTCCAAGCTGCCATGCCCATCACCGAGACCAAAAAGCCCAAACTCAGCAACACGATCCGCAAGCCGAGGTCATCCGAGCCGACTGCTTTGCTGACAGCATCAGTCAGCGGGCCAGTAATCGCTAAAGGCAGGCTCAGAGCAATATTAATCGCATTGTTTTCAAATCCAAAGACTTTGCCCCGCATAGATTCTGGAGTTTTTTCTTGAATCAGAGCTTGCATCGGGCCGTTAATTAAGGAAGCACCAAAACCGAACAGAGCGCTCAATCCGAATCCCACCCATAACTGTCGAGTAAAGGCAAACATTGCTAATACAAAACCCATCATCAAGAAACCGATTAAAGGCAGAGGTTTGTGGTGCATTCGATGACCCCAGTGTCCCAAAAAGGCTGCGCCGAAGACCATTCCAATTCCCGCAGCAGCGAGCAAAAAACCAAATTGAGTTTCTTTGAGACCTATTTTGCCTGAAAGCGCGATCGCCAGCACCTGAAGCGCGGCAAACACGGAATACAAAATCGTCAACTGCACCATCGCGTTGCTGACAAGGTGATTGTGTTTCACATAACGCAAACCTTCCTTGAGATCTTGCCAAGGATGGACGTTTTTGCCACTGCTGCCGGCATGACCTTCTTTGATTTGCATAGCATAGATCAAACCTGCTGATATCAGGTACAACCCGCCCAGCAAAAACTCTTGAGAAGCTGATCCGAAGCTGTGTTTAACCCAACTAAACAGCGGTTCGCCGATCGTCATCCCGATAATAATCCCGCCCATTGTAGAGGAGGCGAACAGAGCATTTGCTGACATCAGTCCCTCTCGCCCCACGGCCAGGGGGACGGCTGCCGCTTCAGCAGGAGCAAAAAATTGCGTTACGGTAGAGATCAAAAACGTCATCGTCAACAAAACCACAAAAGCTTTGGGCAAAAACGGCAAAGCGACAATCAACGCGGCTCGAATCACGTTGCACGCGATCAGCATTTGCTTTTTGGAAAAGCGGTCTACCACGATACCGGCTACGGAACCAAAGACGATCGCCGGCACGGTGTAGGCGATCATCACCGCTGACAGCATAGAATTTTCCGAATGTTGCCAAGAAACAGGCCAGGGTCGGTAGTCGCCTGTTTTCAGCAGAATAATCAGCAATACGTAAAAGATTTTATCCGCCACTTGGGCCAATAACTGGCCCGTCCACAAGGCGAGGAAGGGGCGATTTCTCAGTAGGGCATCAAGCCCGCTGCGGTCAGGGGGAGGGCTGGCTGGGTGCATAGGAATAGTTTAACTGACCGCCTCTGGCAATTATAGTTTTCAGCAATACGTGCAAATCTCACATAGGAAAGCGGAAACTCGGAAAACTCCTGTCTCCTGGGGTCTTTTTCTGTTTTAGCAGATCGGCGGGGGACGGCTGCTGCAGTCTTCTTAACTCTACCGCGATCAGCCGGAACCGAGAGCCCGCGCCCCCGAAAAATCCAAGAAGATTGTTAAAGGTTGGCCTGCATTTCATCGCGAGTACAAGATAGGGTAATATACTTGACAAAATACTTGCTGTTGGCAGTGATATTAAAAGATGTCACGCCGATTAAGTAATATAACGAAGGTACTAACTGTTAGGAGTGAAAAACTTGAAAAAGGTTGAAGCTATTATTCGCCCCTTTAAACTAGACGAAGTGAAAATCGCACTCGTCAATGCTGGTATTGTGGGGATGACTGTTTCTGAAGTTAGAGGTTTTGGCCGTCAGAAGGGCATGACAGAACGCTATCGCGGTTCTGAGTACACCGTTGAGTTCTTGCAAAAGCTCAAGGTGGAGATTGTTGTGGAAAACGATCAGGTTGACATGGTGGTTGATAAAATTATCGCGGCTTCCCGCACGGGCGAGATTGGCGACGGCAAGATTTTCATCTCTCCTGTAGAACAAATTATTAGGATTCGGACTGGGGAAAAGAACTTGGAGGCAATCTAAGATACTGGGGCATTGGGCATTGGGCATTGGGCATTGGGCATTGGGCATTGGGCATTGGGCATGGATAATTGGTACTAATCACCAATAACCAATAATTAATGACTAATGACTAATGACTAATGACTAATGACTAATGACCCCATTTGTGGTATTAGAGCGTGGAAGGCTCGGCCTCGGTGAGAGTGCGATCGCTTGATATCCGGTGTCATTTCTGCAAACGTCTGTTGCTGTGCGGGTACGTAGAAAATGGGGTCATATCCGAAACCTCCCGTACCGCGAGGAGTGTGGAGGATTTCGCCGCGGCAAATTCCTTCTACTTGCAAGGCAATTGTACCGTCGGGACGGGCGATCGCGATCGCGCAAACAAATTGTGCTTCCCGGTTTTGTTCGCTACCCAATTCTTTGAGAAGTCGAGATATCCTGTCAGCATCGGTTTTGCCGTAGCGTGCGGAGTAAATCCCAGGTTGGCCGTCGAGTGCGTCTACCATTAAACCAGAATCATCCGCGATCGACCATTTGCCCGTGGCTTTTGCGACTTCAGACGCCTTCAAGCAAGCATTAGCAATAAAAGTTTCGCCTGTTTCCTCGATTTCCAACTCTTCCGGTTTGAGTTCCAATTCCCATCCCAAATCCTGAAGATAAACTTGCATTTCCTTGAGTTTACCCGGATTGCCCGTAGCTACAACTAGCAATTTGCGATCGGTCATTATTTCTCTTAAAACTTATGGCTCCATATTAACAAAATATTGGGGAAATGGTTGCAACAAAATTCCCAAAATCTTATCAACATCTTGAATATAGTATTCAATCGGATCGATATAAACAGTAGTTTCATCCAAAATCAAGAATTTCCAGTTAGTACCCGTCGTCACCGCGCCGTAAATGCGATCGACCTCACTATCTTGGTTTTGATTGAAACATTGGGCCGCTACCATTGCCGCTACGCATTGACCCAAACCGCCAATGATATCTTCCTTTTTTGCCTCAAAAATTGTTATAACCGGAGCACTGATAAACAATTGTTCTGAAGAACCGCTAATAATATAATCACAAAATCCTTGCAAACCTCTTTCTGGATCGACAGTAAAATCCTTACCGGAAAAAAGAGAAACTCGTTTGTTTAACAATCGCCTAACTTCGGCTAAAATCGGGGCAATCAAAAATTCTGAGCGAGCTTTTTCTGTGGAAATAAAAGTTGCTAGCGGTACATAATCAATCAGGATTGTTGTTAAAATTTCTGATGGTGAAACTGGTTTTGTGTCGGCAAATAAATTGCGACTTTCATCTAAGGTTAATCCAAAATCTTTTTTTACTCTCGCAAGGCTGAAATCGCTGTAAGCCATTTGCTTTTATCCTAAAATTTATCTGATATAGCAATAGTATTTCATTGGTGAGTAAGATTTTTTTTACCGCAGAGGGCGCAGAGGACGCAGAGAAAGAGAGATTGGAGATCGAGTCATCCGCGTTCATCTGCGTTTATCTGCGGTTGAAAACTCCGATTAATTATGCGCCCAAGCTTTCGCCCAGTTTAAGTTTTGCATAACTTCTTTCAATGTCGCCGCTTCTGAGTACAGCCGCAACACTGGTTCGGTTCCGCTAAACCGAATTAACAGCCAACTTCCGTCGGCTAAACGGAATTTATATCCGTCAACTTTGTTGCAATCTACAACTCCTTTGCCGGCGATTTCTGTTAAGGGTTTATTTTGCAGCAGCGACAGCAAACGCGACCTTTCTTCCATGTTGGCTAAGTGCAAGTCGATTCTGTCATAAGCTGAAGTAAAGCTGGTTTCTTGTTGCAGTCGGGTGTAAATTTCGCTTAAGTCTTCCCCGGATTTGACAACTGCTTCTAACAAGTACAGCGCTGCCAGCAAAGCATCTCGTTCGGGAATGTGCGTACCGTAGCCAATTCCTCCCGATTCTTCGCCGCCGACTAAGACTTGGGTGGTTAACATTCGATCGGCTATATACTTGTAACCGATCGGCGTTTCAAATAATGGCAAGTTGTACAGCTTGGCAATTTTGGGAATTATGTCTGAACCGCTGACTGTTTTGATGACTTCCCCGGTCAAGCCGCGCCGTTTTGCTAAATGTTCGATTAATATGGGAACGAGGATTTGTGAACTGAGAAAGTTGCCGCTAGAGTCAACTGCTGCAATTCGATCGCTATCTCCGTCAAATACAAATCCGATGGACAAACCAGAACTTTTTCGCTGGTGAGTACGCATCACCCGAAATAACTGCGACAGGTAGCGCGGCAAAGGTTCCGGTGCACCGCCGCCAAACAGCGGATCTCGATCGCTGTTGACTTCATGTACCGTTTCTTCTAAAATTTGAGCTAATCCTCCGGCGGCGGCACCGTGCATTACATCTACAAATACTGTAATTTTGCCGCTGGCGATCGCTTCTTTAATCGCCTCAATATCTACCATTTCCCGCAAGGTTTTGCAGTAAGCCGGCCAAGGATTGAAATTCTCCAATTTGCCGGGAGTTGCTGAAAGTGCCGCCGGATTTTCGAGTTTTGCTTCTATCTGTTGAGTAACTTCGGGCGAAACTGAACCGCCAAATCCGCCCTTGACTTTTAACCCTAAATATGCACCTGGATTGTGGCTGGCTGTCAGGACGATCGCACCCAAAGCATTTAATTGTTTGGCAGCTAAACTGAAAGCTGGAGTGGGGGCGTAGGATTCGCTAAGCAGCACGTCAAATCCTGCGTTTTGGATGGCAATAGCCGCTGTTTTGGCAAATTCTTCAGCCAGAAATCGGCGGTCGTGACCGACAATTACGGTACCGCTGCTGCCATCGCTACCACCAGTTTGTGCGAGAACTTGTGCCGCTAGGGGAGCGACTAACGCTACGCGATCGAATGTAAAATCGTCAGCAATGATGCCGCGCCAGCCATCTGTTCCGAATTTAATAGGATTCATTTAGTCACAAGTCATAAGTCACCCGTCTATTTTATGGGTTTCTCAGTCGATCGTCATCTGATTTTAGATTTTAGATTTTAGATTTTAGATTTTAGATTATGGAATTGCTTCCAGAGCTTTTACTCTGGCTATTGACTGTTGACTGTTGACTGTTGGCTGCTGACTGTTGGCTGTCCTTAGCTAGCCTTGCTTGATAGATTAAGTTGGGTTTCGTCTCTCAACCCAACTTACTAATTACTGTTAACTGCCAAATGCCAACTGCCAACTGTCAACTGTCAACTGTCAACTGACTAAAAGAATGCCGGTTGGTGGCGGATCAAATTCAGGAATTCTTCGCGAGTTTTCTGTTCTTCTTGAAACACGCCCAACATCGCACTCGTAACTGTCCAAGCACCAGGTTTTTGCACGCCCCGCATCGTCATGCACATATGGCTGGCTTCCATTACTACAGCTACTCCCTGCGGTTCCAATATTGTCTGAACTGCTTCAGCAATTTGGCGCGTCAAACGTTCTTGCACCTGCAATCGGCGGCTGTACATCTCAGCAATTCGGGCTAATTTACTCAATCCCACTACTTTTTGATTGGGAATGTAAGCGACATGAACTCTACCCATAAACGGCAGCATATGGTGTTCGCACATACTGAATACGCTGATGTCTCGTACCAGTACCATTTCGTTGTGGCCTTCGTCAAAGATAGCGCCGTTGAGGAGTTCTTCTAGGGATTGACTGTAACCACTGGTGAGAAACCGCATTGCTTCTGCTACCCGTTTTGGGGTTTTGAGCAATCCTTCGCGTTCGGGGTCTTCTCCTACTCCCAGCAGCATTGTGCGAACGGCCTCCATCATTTCTTCTTGGCCTACTTCTGAGGGTTTGGGCACGCTGGATTCTTGACCGTGCGAGGAATTGCGATCGGGTCGAGTTGGGATGCGCGGGGAGTTATTATCTGCGGTTTGTAACAGTTTCATGCTGTCAGTCGAGAGAGAGTTCGAGCCATTGGAATCGGTGGAAGATGCAATTGTCATAACAAGTTGGTGTGAGGGTGAATCGATTTTTGATTGGGGGATATAGCTAGAGATTCAAAGATTGTTGAATTCGAGAAAAATCCAGCAGTCTAAAATCTCAAGTTCACAAAACTCCTGCGTTGGACATGAGTGTGATTTCTTCAATTACTGCACTCGCTGGCAACTGAACTGCGTGCAGAATTGATTGGGCGACGATTTCTGGGGTTAACATGGCGGTGCGATCGAAGTCGGCGTCTACGGTGTCTGTGTCCCACAGGGGAGTGTTGACAGAACCCGGACAGATTGCTGTTACGCGAATTCCGTGAGCCCGTTCTTCGGCGGCTAAGGTTTTAGACAAAGCCATGAGACCGAATTTGCTGACGCAGTAGGCTCCCCAGTTGGGGAAGGCTTGGGTGCCGGCGATCGAGGAAACGTTGATGATGATTCCAGATCGGCGATCGCGCATGGAGGGCAAAACTCCTAAAATGCACTGCCAAACGCTAGTTAGATTGAGGTCTAGAACGCTCTGCCACTCGGCTAGCGGCGTTTCCGTCAAAGAGCCGGTATAGCCCATACCAGCGCTGTTGACCAGGATATCTACGGAACCCAATTGAGCTGCGATCGCGCTGATGCTGCTTTGCACTTGCTCAATTTTTGCCAAGTCTAAGGGATAAGCTTCTGCTTTCACTCCGACTGCTCGGGCTGCGGCGGCAACGGCTTCTAAGTTTTCCGACTCTCGGCTAACTAAGGCCAGATTTATGCCCTCGGCGGCGAACGCTAGAGCCGTCGCTTTGCCAATACCGCTGCTGGCTCCGGTAATCAGAGCCTGCTTTGTTGTTGGATGGTTCATTCAGTGTCCTAATACTTTCGCTCGGCAACTCCCTACAGCGTTGCAGCCTTCTTCGGCAAATTAGACAACTGTCTGCTGCGGGTGATAACAGTTAATTATGAGATGAACATTAAGAACTGTTAAGCCGTGTCACCTGAGAAATTATAACACTGCTGACAGATCCGCAGAATAATGAGCTGTGAATTATGAGTTTAAAGTAAGAGATTTTTAACCTATAACTCACAGCGCTGAATCGATCGGCTCAAGCCGCAATTTCAGTGAATACACCGATGTGGCGAAACTTTTGATACCGGAGCTCGCGTCGCTGCTGACCCGTAAGCTGGGTTAGTTCTGCTAAGTTTTCTAACAAAGCTTGTTTGAGTATGGACGCAGCTTTGAGGGGATTCGAGTGAGCGCCGCCGATCGGCTCTGGTACTATTTGATCGAGAATGCCGAGGTTTTTCAAGTCCCAGGAAGTGATTTTCAGGGCTTCTGCAGCCAAGTTAGCTTTGCCAGAGTCTTTCCAGAGAATGGCGGCACAAGCTTCGGGGGTGGCGACGGTGTAGACGGAATGTTCCAGCATCAACAGCCGCTCGCCGACACCGATACCCAAAGCACCGCCGGAACCGCCTTCGCCGATGACGGTGCAAATAATGGGAACGTCGAGGCGAAACATTTCTCGGAGGTTGCAGGCGATCGCCTCTCCCTGTCCGAGCTGTTCTGCTTCTAAGCCCGCCCAAGCCCCCGGAGTGTCGATAAAGGTGAAAATTGGCATTCCGAAGCGATCGGCGTGTTCCATCAACCGCAGGGCTTTGCGATAGCCACCGGGAGCAGCCATGCCGAAGTTGCGGGCGATATTGTCTTTTGTGTCGCGCCCTTTTTGATGGCCAATGATGACTGTGGGACGCCCGTCTATGCGGGCAATTCCGCCGACGAGGGCCGGGTCGTCTCCGCCGCGCCGATCGCCGTGAAGCTCGATCCATTCGTCGCTAATTGCCTGAATGTAATCGAGGGTGCTGGGGCGGCGCGGGTGACGGGCGAGTTGCAGCCGCTGCATGGGGGACAAGCTGCTGAAAATTTCTTGTCGCAGTTGGGCTGAGCGAGCTTCGAGTTTGCGAATTTCGTCGGTGACATCGACGCTGTTTTCTGCGGCGAGTTCGCGAATCTGGTGAATTCGGGTTTCGAGTTCGGCCAGGGGCTTTTCAAAATCTAAGAGTAAGGGTTTACGGTCTGGGTTTGGCACGCTGATAATTTCTATAAGGTTTTGTCAGGTTTTGTCGATCGACTATTTCCAGATCCTACCCTGTCAGGGGATGCTGAAAAAGAGAGGATATTTGGAAATTTTAAATTTTGAATTATGCTTGGCTTACTAAGCTTGTTGAGAACCAGAGACTTGAGCCTCGTTTTTTGCTACACTATTTTTGCTTACTTCTGATTTTTACGGCCCTATTTCCCCGCGCTCCTGGGTTCCCCATCGCCACAAAAGACCTAACCCTGCTGAACTGTTCTCAAGTCCAAAAAGTGACACCAGCGCGATCGAACTCACCCCTTCGGAAGCTGTAACAGCCGTTTCTATATTACCTTTGGTCGCCAAAATTAAAATATCAGAAGAATTAAAGAAAAACTCTTGCCACCAATCACATCCGCTTGTTCCGAACTACAAACTACTTTTATTCGGGTTTTGCGAGCTGATCTCATGTTAATAGTTAACTGTTAAAAATTAACTATTAACTTTATAAAAAAAGTTACTGGTTATTATCAGAAAAACTTTCCTCAATAACCAATAACTACAACAAATCACATCAAAATGACATTAAAGGTCTGAAACCGTGCTTGACAGAAATATGACCTATTTGCTCCATCTTTTCTACAGTAATTTGATTCCGTCCCCAAGAAAAATTGGTATACATTTTTTCAAATTCCAGCAGCATTGATTCAGCAAAACAGGCAAACAACTGTCGGCCCGGTACATCCATATTGACAATCTTCATAATTTTCCACTCAATATCGAGGGAATGCTCCACAATGCCGCCATTGAGTACG
This sequence comes from Microcoleus sp. K1-B1, assembly GCF_036704705.1. NCBI lineage: Bacteria > Bacillati > Cyanobacteriota > Cyanophyceae > Oscillatoriales > Microcoleaceae > Microcoleus > Microcoleus sp. K1-B1. The sequence continues at coordinate 69,105 of NZ_JAUBSH010000023.1, forward strand.
TAAATTTCTGGATGCTGAACCTGAGTTGCCAGATTTTTCGGATAGCCACCGTCAATCAATAAACAGGGTTGCTTCAATGTCTTAGGGTCAATTTCTACTCCCTTGGGCATACTGGCTACCCACACTACAATATCGGCTTGGGGGAGGGCTTCTTCCAAGTCCATAATTTTGCCTCGCCCCAATTCCGATTGCAAATCTTGCAATCGTTCTTTGTCGCGGGCAATGAGCAACAATTCTGCTACATTTGTTTTAACATTGAGCCAGCGACACACAGCACTGCCAATATCGCCAGTAGCACCACAAACGGCTACCGTGGCTTTTGAAAGTTCAATCCCCAATTTAGGGGCTGCTTCTTCTACTTGGCGGCAGAGGATGTAAGCCGTGTGAGTGTTACCAGTGGTGAAGCGTTCAAACTCCAACTTGAGATTGCGAATTTGCTTAATTTGCTGCAAGTTGAAAGTCTCAAAAATGATCGAAGAAAAGCCGCCTAAAGCAGTGATGTTAATCCCGTTTTTTTGAGCGTGTGCCATCGCATTAAGGATTTTGCGAGTAGCTGCTTTAATCCGGCGAGTGGCTAGCATTTCTGGCAAAAAACAGGATTCCACATAGCGGCCTTCTATTTTTTGTCCAGTGATGCTTGTTACCGTGATCTGATCAACTATTTGGGGCGGTGCGCTGCACCAAAAATCGAGACCTTGATCGGCATATTCTGGATAGCCCAGCTCGTTAGCTACTGATTGGGCGTGTTCTAAGCTGGTTAAGTGACCGATTAGACCAAACATTAAGTTGTCAAATGAAGGAAGATTGAAGATGGGAAGATGGGAAGATGGGAAGATGGGAAGATTAAAAATGTATATTTTAAAATGAGGTATCCCATTTTTTATTTTTAATTTTTAATTTTTTTCCCATTCCTTATTTCCGAATTAACTAGGCTGCGAGGCCTTGTGCTGACATCCGCATGATATCGCGGCTGTTAAAGCCTATGTTGCCTAGGGCTTCGCCGTAGGCAATCATAAAGTCTTCGATTAAAGCGTCTTTTTCCATTCCCAAAACGCGGGCATCGTCTGCGACAGAGTTTAGCAGTCTCCAGATGATGGGCAGGTTTTGGCGGTTGGCGGCTTCGAGTTCGGCTTTGGATTCCTCAAAGTGAGCTTGCAGCCAGACTTCCCCAAAGTTGAGGTGGGTGTATTCTTCTTTGACGACGCCTTCGGTGATTTTGCGAGCAAAGTCATCGGCGACGGGGATGTAGATGTTGTAAGCTGCGATCGCAAAACACTCGATAATTAGCGATTGAATCAACAAGCAAGTTACAATCTGACCTTGGGCCGCGGCCGTCTGGAAGTTTTTGTGCAACTCCGAAAAGAACTGCTTGGCAAATGCCATGTCCGGCGTGACTTTAAGATTCCGGCCACAAGCTTGGAAGCCTTTCATGTGGCGGTTCTCCATCTTGGACAAGCCAACTAACTCTGCTTTTTTGTCAGCCAACAGTTCGGCCAGTGTCAGGTAATTGTCGTGAGCTTCTTGTTCGCCTTCAATCACAATGGCGTTGATGCGGCTGTAAGCATCTTTGTAAGTTTCGGTTTGAAAGTCAATTGTTGGGCTGGCCTCAAGCTGGGGCATAGATATGTAGTCTCCTCATATAAGCTTGTGGGATGTTTGGAAACCCCTTTTAAATTGGGGGTGAGTGACAGTGCACTTTACCTTTTTTGAACGCACCCCATCTAAATCAGAGATTATAGCTGAGGGTTCTTTCGACAAAGAACTTTTCTTTGACGTTCCGGGAAAAACTGGCGTCCTCAGCGTGTTTGCCGGACTTTTGCCGTCAAACACTCCAGAAAGACTATCGCTAGAATGCTATCTATTTACTAATTACTTGAATTAGTCGTTAGTCGATCTTTTGCCCGGAAATAGATGATAGAAATACGGTCTATGTCTCCACCTTTCAGGGTTTTACAGTACCAACTCTATCTATAACATTATATCCTAATCACAACTTCCTCCCTAGGTACTCCTTCTTTCCTTCTACGACTATTATGTTGTTGTATGGGAATCTGGGATGCGATCGGGTTGGAGAACCTCACAGGCTTATTATTTTAGGTTAATTCACAAATTTATGGGTAAATCTTTTGACAGGTCTCAAGCGCTGGAACTGCTGAGTTTTATTTGCTTGCTGGCGGGTGCTGCGCTGGTGCTGCTGCCACTGGCTGCTGTATTTTTGGTTTCTTTATCACCATCTAGTGTCGGTGTCAAGACCACAGGTCTGACTTTTGCGAACTATCAGGAGGCTTGGCGACGGGGGAATTTTTTGTTGGCATTCCTTAATTCTACTCTAGTGGCGATCGCAGTGACGGGTTTTCAGGTGGTGACTTCTGCTTTGGCCGGTTATGCTTTGGCCAGACTGAAGTTTCGGGGGCGACAGGCCGTAGTTTTGGGGGTTTTGGCGACGCTGGTAATTCCGTTTCAGCTTTTGGTGATTCCGATTTTCGTGGTTTTGAAGTGGGGCCATCTGCTGAATACTTACGGGGCGCTGATTTTGCCGACGGCGGCTAACGGTTTTGGGATTTTTTTGCTGCGCCAGTATTTTATGACTGTTCCCGTGGAGTTGGAGGAGGCGGCAATGCTGGATGGGGCTAACCGCTGGCAGGTTTTGTGGCAGGTGATGTTGCCTTTGGCCCGCCCAGCTTTAGTGACGCTGTTTTTGTTTACCTTTATCGGGGAGTGGAACGATTTGTTTAAGCCACTGGTGTTTACGACGCGGCCGGAGTTGCGGACTGTGCAGTTGGTTCTGGCTGAGTTTCAGGAACAGTTTACTAGCAGTTGGCAGTTGTTGATGGCGGCGGTGGTAATTGGAACTGTGCCGGTGGTATTGCTGTTTTTGGCCGGTCAGCGCCAGTTTATACGAGGGATTGCGGCGACGGGGATTAAGAATTGAGGTGGAAATGCTTGGCAATTAAGTTTGTAGTCATTTGTTGAACCATTCTCTAGAACAGGCAAGATGCCTGTTCCACAAGAACATTTAGTATTTGTGGAACAGGCATCTTGCCTGTTGCTGACATGGGTAAAAAGTGTGAATTTGTAGTCATATAAATTCCGGTAACACCGGAATGATATAGAGGACACGGCAGTGCCGTTTCCCTACCCGGATTCATTGTAGGGAAACGGCACTGCCGTGTCCTGATTTCGGGTAATATTAATTCCGATGCTACCGGATTTGATATCACTCGGCGATTGAAATCGCTACTATACAAACGAAGTTCACTTTAACTAGACTAAGATATAAAGGAGATATCAAAGCTGTATTATGTGAATCTATGCAAAAACTCGGTTTATTTTTATTTATCGTATCTTTTCTACCGTGGTTGGCAGTCTTATTTGTTGTTCCCTTCCTGCCGCTGGACATGACCCAAAAAAATACTTTATCTGTCGTTCTGGCTGTTGCGACAGAAGTTTGTTTTTGGATTAGCGTGGTGCTGTTGGAAAAAGAACTATTTACCAAATATCGGCGTTATTTGTATCCCTGATATCTGTGGAAAAAACCCAGAAGTTTTAACCGCAGATGAACAGGAATCAACGCAGATAATGAGCCTGGATGTTGGCGTTTATCTGCGGTCAAGGTTGAGCTATTCGCTGAAAATTTGCAAGCGAATAGAGCGTTCTCCATCCCCGAAATCCACTTCAATCTTTTCTCCCGAAAGACTGTCCAAGCATCCCAAAAGCAACCGCAAATTCGGTGTGCTTGCTCCTGTATCCACGTACAATCTATCTGCCAAACTGCCTAAACGCTTCCAAATTGTGTAGAGTTTGACTACTGTTTGTTCTAGCTGTGCGGCTTGTTTTACAACGTCGGCGGTGGTTCCCAAACAGCCTACTCGCAAAGATTCTTCTAAGGCCATTTCCATGTCTAAGTGAGACTGATTGAGAGCTTGCACTTGGGCGGCAGCGTCGAGATATTTTGATAAGTTCTTGGCGTCGGATGTTAGCTGTTTGACAGTATCTACGTCGGGATTTTCTGCTACTTCTTTTTGAATTTCGCTTTGGTGAGATGGGGAGAGTTTCTCCATTTCTTTGACTAAAGGAGCGAGGTAGCGGGAAGGTAAAGAACCGCTAGATGCTTTTTCTTTGACTTCTTCTGGCAATAAATCTGAGTTCATTGCCATCCATTCGTCGGAGAGTTGTTTGACTTCGCGGCGGGTGATGCGATCGCCACTTGCTGCGGCATCTGTTACCATTTGCTGCACTTCGGGAGATGCTTTGGCGGTTTCTACAAAGGCTCTTTTGCTGAAGTTTCTAATGGAATTTGGGTCTAAATCTCCTTGCTGGATCAGAGTGTCGGCACTATTAGCTAATTCTATCAAAGAATAGGCTTGACTTTTGCCAATTTCTCGTTCTTTGAGCCAGTTCAAAAAGCCAGTGCCGCGTCCTTCGCCACCTTTTTTTTCTCTGTCTCTAACTGTTCGGAGAATGCGTCCCCGCCAAATGTCGGTTTGCAAGTCGAAGCGATCGCACACTTTCCAGGCATTGTCAACCTGATTTTCAAAATCAAAGTCTGGTAGTTGTTCGTCTTCGGGGTCTGGCAATTGGAAATTGATATCGGTAAAGCCGTTGAGGGCTTCTGCAAGTTCTGCGGGATTTAGGGGGACTTCAGCCATTAGGAAAAATTTGTGTAGTGCAACAGCCGGTTTAATTGGGAACTTGCACGGGTTGACAGTTGAGACGCTATATGTAGCGGTAATGTAGGCAAGATTTACCTACTAATAGAGCTTTTGTGCAAGTCATATCATTATTGCACGATGGGGGGCGATCGGCGAAAAGATACCTAAAAAGACTCCGGGCACGCCCCGGATGGGACTTGAGGGGAGTGCTGGCTGTGCGGGGATTGAGTTAAAGTGAATTAGGAAATCAAAGGAACTAATAAAATGCTGGAAACTACCAAACGTTAGGAGCGCTCTATCCCTTTGTTAAGCTAAAGTTGAAAACAGTAGCTAAAGGAAAAATTCCATGTCAGAACAAGACATCGCTAATATCATCACGATCGAACTGGTAAACGAGGTGGTAAACCTTGTATTCGAGGTATGACAATTACGGTTTATGATGTGTTGGAATATCTCGCTTCTGGGATGAGTTATGAAGAAATCTTAGATGATTGTCCCTATCTTACCCAAGAGGATATTTGGGCTTGTTTTAGTTTTTATTAAATAGTTATCGTATTAGGTTCGGTAATCGCTAATAATGATTGTGTAGTAAGAGGGTAAGGCTCGCGAGCTAGAAGCTTGCACTGTAGTCGTCATTAATTGACCGCACATAATATTATCTCCCTGCGTGAAATCATGCCCAAAGACTTCTCCGGTAAAAATCTCCGAGGCCACAATTTCAAAGGTCAAAACCTCACAGGTGCAAAATTTATCGGTGCAGACATCCGAGGCGCAAACTTCACCAATGCCATCCTCAGAGAAGCTGACTTCACCGGTGCCAAAGCTGGACTGCAACCTCACTGGACAATTTTTATAGTAACTATCTCGCTATTTTTATCGGCAATATCGGGATTAATGTCAGGCTTGACTACTGGTTGGGTAACATTGTTTTTCACTCCAGATAACATCAAACTCTACACCTTGATTCCAGGTGTCTTATTGGTGATAGTTTTGGCAATCTTCTTTATTGTTACCCTGCGCCAAGGTTTGGTGGCAGCTTTAGTGGCAGGGGCAGTTGCAGGGTCAGTGGCAGGAGTAGTTGCAGTGGCAGTTGCAGGGGCAGGGGCAGGGGCAGGGGCAGGGGCAGTGGCAGGGGCAGGGGCAGGGGCAGGGGTAGTTGCAGGGGCAGGGGCAGTTGCAGGTTTAGTGGCAGGGGCAGGGGCAGGGGCAGTTGCAGGTTTAGTGGCAGTGGCAGGGGCAGTTGCAGGGGCAGGGGCAGTGGCAGGGGCAGTGGCAGGGGCAGGGGCAGTTGCAGGACTAGGTATTTACAGTGCTTGGCGGGTTCTGGCTGGGGATGAGAAAGAGGCCTTGATTCGCACCATTGTCATTGCCTTTGCGGCGACAGGTGGCACTAGCTTTCGGAATGCCGATCTAACTGATGCCAATTTCACTGAGGCAACGCTCAAAAGTACAGATTTTAGAACAGCCAATCTCACTCGCACTTGCTTCCGCAATACAGAAAAACTCGATCGCGCGCGAGTCGGTAATTCGATATTAGCTGATACCCGCGTCCGAGAATTACTCATCACCGGCAATGGCTACAAAAAATCCTATGTTAGTGCAAATCTCCAAGGAGCAAACCTGATAGGTGTTAATCTCAACGAGGCCAATCTCAAGCAGGCTAATCTCAACGAAGCAACTTTGCATCAAGCTAATTTGGAATCGGCAAACCTCACTGACACTCAAGCCTTGGCAACAGATTTTACAGCAGCTAGTTTTACAGGTGCTTGTTTGGAAGCTTGGAATATTGACGGTAATACAAAGCTCGATCGCGTTGACTGTCGGTTTGTTTATCTTCTAGAATATCCCCAACCGGGAACTGACGATCGCGAACGCCGCCCTCACCACATCAGTAAATGTTTTGAACCGGGGGATTTCGAGAAACTCTATAAAAAGATTATGGAAACAGTGCAAATCCTGATCAAAGATGGGCTTAACCCCGAAGCTTTTACCGCCGCTTTTCAGAAGTTAATGCGAGAATTTCCAGACATTACACCGGAGTCAATTCAAGGAGTTGAGAAGAAAGAAAACGATGTTTTGCTGACTCTCAAAGTTCCCGAAGGAACGGATAAGGGTAAAGTTGAGCAAATGTGGGACGAAGTTTATCAAGCAAAGCTAGAAGCTCAAATCCGAGCCGAACAATTAAAATCTAAAGATGAAATTATTGCCATTCAAAAACATTATAATGATGTATTTGAAGACTTCGTGAAAGCAGGATATACTCAAAATTTAAATCTGAATGAATTTGTAAAATTGTTGACTCCGCCACCTGTTAATGTTAAGTTTATTAATGAAGTGAAATCTAGATCAGTGAGTAAAGCTATGAGTGACCAAATCGACCAAAGTCGCAAAATAGAAATTACAGGCGGAACCGTTAACGCTAGTGGTGCAGGAGCCTTAAGTTTAGGTGATATCAGCGGTACTGTTGCCAATACAATTAATCAATTATCTGATTCTGCTAAACCAGATGAACCGGGAATCAAAGAATTATTGACTGAGTTACAAACAGCGATCGAAGCTGAAACTGATTTATCTGATGATGATAAAGCTGAAGCATTGGAGCAGGTAAAAACTTTGGCAGAAGTAGGGAAAAATCCCCAAGAAAGTACAATGCAAAAGGCGGGGAAAACGGCAATGAAAATTTTGAAAGGGACTATTGCTGGTTTACCTAGTGCGGCGACGTTGGTAGAAGCTTGCAGTAAATTGTTGCCCGCGATCGCAAGTCTCTTACTTTTACCCTAAAATCCAATATCAACGCCCAGTAAGTAATTGTATTTTTAGGGCGGGCGAGACGCCCACCCCACGAAGATTCTTCGCTTCAATCAAAATGACAACGCAGCTTACCGTCCAGATTTTCTCAGCGGTGTACTGTTAGCCCGCGAACGACGGATCAGCACGCTCATCACCTGCTTCGGATTAGCCGCACGTTGTACGGGACTCCAATCGCCCACTTCTGCAAATCCCAGCCGGTACAAAGTGAGTATGGTTTCCCTGACACCTTTGGGCGAACCGACAACCGTTAACAGCACCACTTCCTGTTCGCATACTGCTGCTGAGTCGTCATTTGGGCGATCGGACTTGTTGTCGTCAGGTAAGAATTCCTGTGACATATTATGTTCTCCTGGTTTTGGGTTTTCTAGGAAAACCCAAAAACCCAGCCGCCCCGCATTTCAACATATAACAGGGCGGCTACAGACGATGTTAGAATCTTCCGTTAGCCTCCAGACTGCTACTCTCAGTTTGGCGGTTAGCTGTCCATTGCTGCTACCAACAGCTTTGGGCAGTGCAACTAGATTTTCGGGCGACGCGGGCTGCCTCCTCTACAAGCAAGCAACCTCTAACTTCAAAGCGTAGCCGCAGATGGGGGCCGCCGTCAATCCATTTTGGATTTTCGATTTTGGATTTTGGATTGAAGAATTGATCCCGGAACTAATCTGGGGACTTTGGGGGTTGTGATGCGGGATTTGCCGATTTTGGGCGATCGCACCAATGAGACTCACAAAACGATCGCCTTTTCAACTTACCAACTACAACGGCGATACTTTATCGCGTTCAATCTCCTCCTGGGGAGTTGTTTTGCCGTTCAGAATTGTGCCATCTTCGGGCGGATTTTGCGGGCGATCGCGCTTCTTAAAGCGATCGCGAGCCGAGACAACCACCACATACAGAACCGGCACCATAAACAAACTCAAGACAGTAGAAACCACCATTCCCCCCGCGATCGCATTCCCTAGCGATCTACGACTTGCCGCCCCCGCACCTTCCGGGTTAATTAGAGGAGCAATCCCCAAAATAAATGATAAAGAAGTCATCAAAATCGGTCGTAAACGCTCTTGAGAAGCCTCCACTGCTGCCTTAGCAATTGAATATCCTCGCTCCCGTAACTGGTTCGCAAACTCCACGATTAAAATCGCATTTTTACTAGCCAATCCAATCAACATCACCAAACCAATCTGGCAATAAACATCATTCGCCAAACCCCGCACAGACTGAGCTAAAAGAGCACCTAAAATCGCCAGAGGTACCGATAGCAAAATAATGAAAGGATCGACATAATTTTCGTACTGAGCCGCCAAAACCAAGAACACAAAAATCAGTCCCAAACCAAAAATAATTGGTGCTTGACCCCCAGACTCAATTTCTTCTAAAGAACTCCCCGACCATTCATACCCAAAACCCGATGGCAAAACTTCAGCCGACACCCTTTCCATCGATTTTATCGCCTGTCCAGAACTCGCTCCCGGAGCCGGAGAGCCACTAATTTCAATTGACCTATATAAATTGTAGTGGTTAACAGTTTGCGCTCCCACCACCGGAGTAATCTTCACCAAATTGCTCAAAGAAATCATTTCATTCTTTCCAGAGCGGACATACAATTTCCCAATATCTTCAGGATTATCACGAAACTGTTTATCCGCCTGAACATACACCCGATAATTGCGCTGCTGCAGATTAAAATCATTCACATACTGAGAACCCAGAGCCGTTTGTAACGTACTAAAAACATCATTAATGGGAATATCTAAAGCCTTAGCTCGATTGCGGTCAACTTCCACAAGTAACTGAGGCGTATTCGCAGCAAACGTACTAAATACCGCCTGCAATCCGGGCGTCTGATTCGCCTGCTTCAACATCCCGCCCATCGCCTGAACTAGAGAATCTAAACCGCTGTTACCTTTACGGTCTTGCAATTGAAATTGGAAGCCTCCAAATTGACCTAAACCTTGAATAGCAGGCGGATTCACCGGGAAAATTCTAGCTTCTGGAATCGCGAAAAACTTACCCCGCAATTTACCAATAATCGCCTGTACGGTTTGATCTTCACCTTTCCTTTCTTTCCAGGGTTTAAGGGTAGTAAATATAATCCCCTGGTTGGAACTATTACCACTAAAACCAAAGCCACCTACAGAAAAAGTCCCCACAACTTCAGGAACTTTGAGGATTTCTTGTTCAACTCCGTCCATCACCTGCTGGGTGTATTGCAGCGAAACGCCTTGAGGCCCTTGAATAATTGTCAGAAAATAGCCCTGGTCTTCCTCTGGGATAAATGCTGTTGGTACTGCTAAATAAAGCCAAGCGGTGAATCCCAGAGAAGCGATAAACAACAGGGTAACAATGGTTTTAAATCGTGTTAAGAATATTAAGGACTCTCTATATTTCTTTTGCATCCAATCCAGAAAAATATTAATCCGGTTAAACACCCAACCCAACGGGCCGCCAAACTTCTTACCTGGGCGCAGTAATATAGCGGCAAGTGAGGGAGTAAGAGTAACCGCCATAAAGGTAGAAAGCAGCACGGAAAAAGCAATTGTTAAGGCAAATTGTTTATAGAGTGCTCCCGTTGTCCCTGGGAAAAATGCCACGGGTACGAACACGGCCATCAATACTAAGGAAGTGGCAATTACAGCACTAAAAAGTTCCCGCATTGACTCGGAAGCTGCTTGGCGGGCATTCATACCTTGGCGGACTAAACGGTCAATATTTTCGACTACGATGATAGCGTCATCAACCACTAAACCTGTTGCTAAGGTAAGACCAAATAGAGACAAACTGTTAATCGTAAATCCGAAAGCTTTGATAAAGGCAAATGTCCCAATCAAGGAAATGGGAATTGTGATGGTGGGAATAATCGTAGTGCGCCAATCTTGCAGGAAAACAAAAATAACTATCACCACTAGCAAGACTGCTTCAAAAAGAGTTTTGACTACTTCTGCCATTGACTCTTGGACAAATTGAGTCGTATCTAGTGCTGTTCTATGTATCACCCCCGGAGGGAAGTTTTTAGCTAATTTTGCCATTTCTGCTTTGACGGCGTTGGCAACATTTAGAGCATTACTTCCTGGCAATTGGTAAATCCCTAAACCCACCGCGTCATTACCTCGAAATCGCAGGAAAGAGTTATAATTTTCTGCTCCTAATTCTGCTCTACCGACATCTTTTAACTTAACTAAAGTTCCATTTGTTTCGCTTTTAATAACAATTTCTTCAAATTCTGTGGGGCTTTTGAGACGACTTTCTGCACTCAAATCAATCTGATACATTTGCCCTTCTGGGGCGGGTTCTTGACCAATTCTTCCTACTCCAACTTGCAAGTTTTGTTCATTAATTGCTCTTGTTACATCTTGCATTGTTAGATTACGAGCAGCTAATTTATTGGGGTCGATCCACAGGCGCATAGCATAGCGTCTTTCCCCAAAAATTCGCACGTCGCCCACGCCTTTTACTCTCTTTAAAGTATCGGCTAAATAGAGGTCGGCGTAGTTGCTTAAAAATATGGTATCGTATTCTTTATTTTCGGTAAATAATCCTATAGCCAGCAGCAGGCTGTTAGATTGTTTGGTAACTGTAACTCCTGTGCGTTGTACGGCATCTGGGAGTTGTGGTTGAGCGACTGCAACTCGATTTTGCACATCGACGGCGGCAATATCTTTGTCGCGGGAAGTATCAAAGGTGGCTGTAATGGTGCTAGTGCCACTGTTAGTGCTACTGGAAGTTAGATATTTCAGTCCTTCAATGCCGTTGATTTGCCTTTCTAGGATGTTTGTTACCGCATTTTCGACAACTTCAGCATTAGCACCGCTATAGTTTGCTGTGACGTTAATTTGGGTGGGGCTGATGTCGGGGAAGCGCTCGATCGGCAGCGTCGGAATGCTAATTGCGCCTACTAAGATAATAATTAAGGCGCAGACGCTAGCAAAGACTGGTCGTTTAATAAAGAAATCTGCAAACATTATTTGGGTAATGGGTAGTTGCGGATGGCTAACGGGTAATTACACTTCAGTAAAAATTTAAAATAGCCCCCTTTTGAAGGGTTAGCGGGGAGCTAATAGCTGAGCAATCAAGTATTTGTGCATTTAGGGATTTAGTTGCAATTGAGCGCTCTTAATAAGCATATTAAAAGCGCTCAATTGCAACTACATATCTTAATTTTTGCTGGCTACTGGTAACTTTTTTTCTTGCTCTTCTCCTGCCGATCTCCCTGCCTCTTGAGCCATAATGGGAGCGCCGTCGGTTAAGTTGAGAATGCCTGCGGTAACAATGTTTTCCCCGGCTTTCAAACCTTCGATAACTTGATAATTATTTCCTTCAATGGTTCCCAATTTCACGGGCTTTTGCCGTGCTATTAAAGGTGGTGTGCCAGGTTTAGACTGTTCCGGCTTTTGAGCTGTGAAGACAAAAGTTTGCCCACCTAAGCGAGTGACTGCTGTGACTGGAACTAAAATTCCGGGGTTCTGTTTCCAGATGACTTTAGCTTTGACAAACTGGAGATTAAGCAGTTCGCCGGTGGGGTTGGGAAAGGTGGCTTTAGCTAAAATTGTTTGGGAATTGGCGCTGACGTTTGGGGAGATAAAACTGATTTGACCTTGGGCGATCGCCTTACCTTGAGCATCGAGCATTTGTACTGGCAGCCCTAAGCGTAATTGAGGCTGCCGTTCCAAAGGAATTGATAACCGCAAGTCTAGCAATTGGTTCTCTGTCAGGGTGGCGATCGCATCACCTTTTTGCAAGTAATCACCTACTTTCACTGGTATGTCGCCGATGACTCCCGTGAAGGGCGCGATGACCGCAGTTTCTTGTAGTTGTACTTCAAAGCCGCGCACTTGAGCGGCTGCCTCGGCAACTTGCGCTTCAGCTTGATCGAGCTGTTCTTGGCGCGTACCGTTTGCTAACTGCGCTAATCTGCTCTTGGCTTGTGCGACTTCTGCTTCGGCTTTGGCTATTTCCTCTGGGCGCGAACCGTTTTGCAATTGCCGCAAAGCTTGCCGCTGCTGTTGCAAGGCTGCTGTCCGGCGATCGATCTCGGCTTGTCTGTTCTTTTGTCGCTGCTCAAACCGCCTTTGAGCTTCTCGGAGGTTGGCTTTGGCGCTGCCTTCTTTTTGGGTGTATTGCTCAAGGGTGTTCGCGGATTCGGCGCCTTCTTTTGCCAAGGCCTGATATCTGGCAAGCTGCTGGCTGGCTAACTTTGCTTCGGCTGTGCTTGCTTCTATTTGCGCTCTTGCTTGGGCGATTTCTTCTAAGAGGCTACCTGTTTCGGCATCGGCGAGGTCGGCTTCAGCTTGGCTAACGCGGGCTTGGGCTTGACCAATTTCTTCTGGCCGAGAGCCCGATCGCAGTTGGGCGAGGTTGGCTTGGGCTTGGGCGACTTGGGCTTGAGCTTGGGCGATTTCTTCGGGCCGGGCTCCTGCTTGCAATTCGGCTAAGTGGGATTGAGCGCGGATCAGGTTGGCTTGGGATTGCCTCAAGTCAGCTTGGGCGCTGTCGCTTTTCATCCTGGCGATGGCTTGCCCTTTGTTTATGAAGTCGCCGGATTTGACAAAAATCTCTGTGACTAGCCCTTCTGTTTCGGGTTTGATTTGTACCGAACGCTTGGCTTCTAAGCTGCTAACAAATTCGGAAGCATCTTCGACTGAGCTGGTTTTTACGGCTGCGAGCTTGACTGGTATGGCTGGGGGTTGGGCTGCTGCTGCCGGTTGCTGTGGGCGATTCTGGCCCGATTGCCACGAGTACCAGCCGAAACCTGCTGCGCCTGTGGCGATCGCGATCGCGGCAATTAGGGGCCAGCGCGATCGCGGTTTACCAGGCTGGGGGCGATCGGCAACGGCGGGAAAATCCTCTGGTCGATCGCTGTCTGCATCGGTTCGGTGCAGTTCCGGTTTAGCAACAGCTTCGGGGCGATCGGCAACGGTAGCAGAATCCTGCGGTCGATCGCTGTCTGCATCAGTTGGGTGCAGTTCCGGTGTGGGAGATTTTTGCTTTTCAGCTTCAACGACGGATTCTGGGGATTTAGAATAACTCATTGGCAGCACCACTTAGATTTTTTTAACTTCTGACTGAGACTTGGGCGAAATCTTTGATTTTCCGGCGTTCCTCTCAAACATGGGGGAATAAGGACAAGGGATTTTAAAGATGATGGAATCGGGAAAGTCTCTTTTTAATGAGGTTGGAGTATGTGCAGGGCTTTAGTCTCATCACAGTTAGCCAAGCCAGGGGGTGATTATTTTTAGGAAAGCTTCTTGTTATTTCTCAAAATTTACGATGGCAGGGAAGATTGCACATCATTCTTATGACTCACCTGAGTGGGTGAGTTGGAAGGATTTTTCCTGGGAGTCGGCGGATTCAGGGGAGGTTGGGGAGTCACAAAGTCTGGCGATCGCCCTTTTTTCCTTGGCTAGTTGCTCGGTTAACCACTCTATCTCTGACGCCAGCACTGACTTGCAGCGATCGCGAGAGGCGAATTGATAGTCATCGGTTAGTGGATATTCGCTCTTGAGGCTTTCGATGTAGTCTTGACGGGTGTAACAGGCTCGCAAGCGGTGTTCCAATAGCTTCAGCCGTTCTGCGGGTTCTAAGTCGCCAAAAAAGAAAAACTTGATTTGGAACCGGGAACCACTGTTAACCCAGCTTTCTTGAGGGTGTTCGAGCATTTTTTGCCGCCACAGTTCGCGCCCTTTGGGGGTAATTCCGTAGATTTTGCGCGGACAGCCCGCATCTCCGGCTTCTTCGGCTATTACCGAAATCTCCCCTCGCTCTTCCAAGCGCTTCAGGAGTGGGTAAATTGCTCCGTAGTTGACGCTGATGCAACTGCTCATAAACAGCTCCAGTTGTTGCTTTAGCCGATAGCCGTGCAGGGGTTGCAACTGTAGCAGCCCAAGGGCTGATAATTCAAGCATTTATATCAATTTGATATTATAGTCTGAATTATATCACTATATCGGACTCAAGGGCGATCGGGTCCATCGATTTTCGATTTTCGATTTTCGATTTTCGATTGACTTGCGCGAGATAAATGCGGGGGCTTGAGGATTTTCGATTTTCGATTGATTCCACGGATAAATCACGTGGCGGGCACCATCAAGAAATTCCTGGTCACTACCTACTTTCAAAGAAAATTGATACTTAAATACATAGTTAATAAACTTTGTCAATACCCTTGAGATATAGTTTTTAATATCCAGAGTGAATTTTCTTGTGGAACAGTCATCTTGCCTGTTAAGCGAGAATGGTGCAACATTTCAGATTTCTGCGACATATCTCTTCTTGTTGACACTCCCTGACCTGAAGGCACAGGGATTCTTGAATCAGCCAGTCGATTTGCTCATTGATGCTGCCACCATTGAGTAGAGATCGGTCTGTCCGCAAGCGTGAATTTCGGTGTGCCCCACCGTATTTAAATTGATTCCTACCTGTTTCAAACCTTTAGTTAAAATGTTGCGAGCGGCATTATGACTGTACTTTAGACTAAATAAAGATGAGAACGGTGGCTTTGAGAAGAACTAAAGCCACCGCGCCGGGAGAGAATAAG
>NZ_JAUBSH010000024.1:0-82870 GCF_036704705.1 Microcoleus sp. K1-B1
CAATCTCGGTAAGTGGTTTATAGATATTGTTTACAGTACTGCTTGATTTTGGACGAGTTTTTTATTTGGTAGTCCCTAACTGGTTGGGATCGCTGAGATTGAGAGTTGTCCCCGATTGAATTTGTTGAACGATCGCACTTACAACTGCTTTTACGCTGTCGGTATTGTCCAGAATCGACGCACCGTCTATTAAAGCAGCAGTTTGGGTAATGACGTTTTGTACCTTGACCATTGCAGTCAAAGTTTCTACTCCACCCGCGATCGCATTTTCGGTAGCTGCGATCGGATCTAAGCTAGTTATGTCAACATTCGGGGGAATGGAAAGAGAAGATTTGACGAGAGATTCGGCGCGATCGCTGTCAATTCCTTTGTCAATTAAATCTGCTACTAAACTGGTTAACAAGGTGACAACAGTAGCGTAAGGCGGGGCAGTGACAGGCGTTTCCAAAGGCAAACCAGTTGCCGTATCAATGCCGCCGAAAGCAACAATATTGCCTTCCTCTGGATCGAGTTCGCCATTTTGATTTTTGTCGAAAATGTTCGAGTCGAGATCGAGATCGAATTCCCCGTTATCCGCAGTAGTAGCAGAAGGTTCGCTAGCATCAAGTACACCGTTTTTGTTGGCATCGAAAAAGACAGTAGCACCAGCGATATAACCGTCAATAACAAAACCGGCGAGGCCATAACTCTTGAACCGAATTACCTCGCTAACACTCGCGCCCGATTCATCAGTTCCCGTTACCTTTAACCAATAGTCAAAAGTTGACGGGCGAGTTGGGCCTAAATTAATCGTGCGAGTTGCAGAATTAAAAGTCAGCCAGGAAGGTAACGGAATTTCCGGGAAACTCGAACCAGCAATTGGTTGGCGATAAGAACCGCCATTGAGATCGGTTCTCCAGGTAAATGCAGAGAAACTTTCGCTAAAATTTGCGAGGGCGATCGAATAATTAATGCTGTCACCCGCATCGGGATCTGTGTCAGTATTGGCAGCTAAAGTAAAGGTATTTCCAGCTTGAGAAAAACCCAGCGCCGCACTTTGCGAAAACACTGAACGATTCACAACCGGCGGACGATTGAAAGCCTTGCGAAGATTTAAACGTCCTCCGGTAGCAGTCCTTCCTGCCAGTGAAGGAAGCAGGTCAACATTTGACAGAATAGAATTTTTCAGTTGGGTGACACTCAGGGTCGGATCTTGAGCTAATAGTAGTGCCGCCGTACCTGCTACGTGGGGTGCGGCCATTGAAGTTCCGCTATAGACAGCGTAGTTATTACCGGGAACTGTGCTCAAAATGCTGCTTCCGGGCGCGCCTAAGTCTACGGTAGTAGCCCCAAAATTGGAGGAACTCCATAAACCATCATTACGGTTAGTTGCTGCGACAGAGACGACATTGGGCAGATCGAAGCTGGCGGGGTAAAGGGGATTGGTGTCATTATCATTAGCATCGTTACCTGCTGCTGCGACGAAAAGAACTCCAGCATCATGGGCATCTGCGATCGCATCATACCGAACATCGCTACGCGGGTCGAAATCAGAAGGACGATAACCGCCGGCACTGTAGTTGATTACGTCCGCGCCCTTATCAGTAGCGTAGCGGATGGCTCTGGCAGCATTGGCTACCGAACCTGTGCCACCCGCACTGATAAATTTCAAAGGCACGATTCTGACGGTGTGATTGACGCCTGCTACGCCGAGATTGTTATTGCCAACAGCACCAATCGTGCCGGCAACGTGACTGCCGTGGCCGTTGTCATCCATCGGATCGCTGTCGTTGTTAGCAAAGTCGTAGCCGCGCACATCATCTGTGTAGCCGTTGCCATCATCATCAATACCATTGCCGGCAATTTCCCCGGAGTTAGTCCACATATTGGCAGCCAGGTCTTCGTGATTGTAGTCCACGCCACTGTCCACAACGGCGACGATGACACTGCTGCTACCTGTTGCGGTGTCCCAAGCTTCCGGCGCATCAATATCGGCATCTGAGGTTCCGCCACTGGCTCCTGTATTATTCAAACCCCAAAGTTCGCTGAACTGGGTATCATCGGGCACCGCGTTGATAGATTCCAGATAGTTCAGTTGCACGGCTTCTATTCTGGGATCGTTCGCCAACGTTGTCTGTACTTGCAACAAGTCTGCGTCTGCGGCAAAGTTGACAACTCGCCACTGAGCTAATCGGCGAGGCGCTGAGCTTAACTGTTGGCTGGGCGGTACTAGATTTTCGATCGAGATTGCTTCATTAACCTCAAAAGCACTCTGGATTGCTTCGTTCCCTGCACCTAGTTTCAATTTGACCAAAAGTTCACCCGGTTTATATGCTACGCCAGTTGCGCTATCTACGGGAAATCCTGTATTGTTGTCGGTTTCGCTGTCGCTATTGGTAACGGTAACATCGGCTGCGTTTAACCCAGAATAGTTGCTGTCATTGCTAATAGCAGGTGTCGTAACAATGCTGTAAGTTTTATTCCCGTCGGCTACAAGGTCATCAACACCTGTTACTGTTACCGTTTGCGGTGAATTCCAGTTAGTTGAATTGAAAGTAAGCGAGACTGGGGAAATGATTCCTTCTGTTGTATTGGAACTTGCTAAATCAATTTTGACATCAGCAGTTGGCGGACTATCTAGTTTGACGGTAAAGGTTGCTTTGTCTCCCGATTCTGTAGTGGTTAATCCCGATGTCAAACTCACCGTAATCCCAGCCGATTTCGCCGGCGGCATGATGATTTGGGCTGGCGTCGGTGTAATTGGCGGTGTTGGCGTCGGTGTGATTGGCGGTGTTGGCGTCGGTGTGATTGGCGGTGTTGGTGTCGGTGTAATTGGCGGTGTTGGTGTGGGCGATGTAATTATTGGCGGTGTTGGTGTGGGCGATGTAATTATTGGCGGTGTGGGCGGTGTCGGTGTTGGCGTTGGTGTTGGCGATGTAATTATTGGCGGTGTTGGTGTTGGCGATGTAATTATTGGCGGTGTTGGTGTTGGCGATGTAATTATTGGCGGTGTCGGTGTTGGCGTTGGTGTTGGCGATGTAATTATTGGCGGTGTCGGTGTTGGCGATGTAATTATTGGCGGTGTTGGTGTTGGCGATGTTGGTGTTGGCGATGTTGGTGTCGGCGTTGGTGTTGGCGTGTCATTATCAGTAATGGCGACAGTGACAGGCCCGATCGCACTTCCGTTATATGTCGCATCGGTACTTGTTACTGAATGATTAATTGTGCCATTGTGAGTACCTTCAACAACTGTATCGTCCGTCGCAATTACAGTTATAGTTTGGGCAATATTCCAATTAGCGGCATCGAAGGCGATCGGGGCGATCGTACTTATTTGATTTCCCCCGTCAAAGCTGACTGTTACGGGCGCTGTTGGCTGCGAATTTAGCTGAAGTGTATAACTTCCCGTTGCACCGCCTTCTACTGCTGTGGTACTGGCCGGATTAACGGTAACGCCGACTGTATCGCTGTCGCTGTTAGTAACGCTGACATCGGAGGGATTAAAATTGCTGTAATTGCTGCCGGTACTAACAGCAGCCTCAGTAACAATAGTGTAAGCAATATCGCCGTCAGCGATATTGTCACCAACACCTGTCACCGTTACCGTCTGCGCCTGATTCCAGTTATTAGGAGTGAAACTTAAGGTATTAGTAGAAATTGTTCCTTCTGCAGGATTAGAACTGCTTAAAACGACAGTAACAGGTGCCGTAGGTTGAGTGTTGAGGACAACACTGAAATTAGCCGTACCTCCCGCTTCTGTCGTAGTTAATCCTGCTGTGGGATTAACGGTAATGCCGGGAGTTTCGTTGTCGCTATTCGTAACGCTGATATCAGAGGGATTGAAATTGCTGTAATTGCTGTCTGTACTAACAGCCGCAGCAGTGAAAATAGTGTAAGTTTGATTGCCGTCGGCAATATTGTCATCAACGCCTGTTACCGTTACAGTTTGCGGCGCACTCCAATTGGCGGGAGTGAATGTCAGCGAGGGTATAGAAACTGTTCCCTCGGCAACATTGGAACTGCTTAAGCCAACAGTCACGTTAGCACTTGGTTCAGAGTTGAGTTGGACAGTAAATGTTGCTGTTCCTCCTGCTTCTGTTGTAGTTAATCCGCTATCGGGATTGACTACAACAGAAGCAGTATCGTCATTAGTAATAGTAGTTGTCGCACTAGCAGTTGTAATTGTTGGAGTCGGGCCTGGTGCGATCGGATTTGATAAGGTGACAGTAATAGTTTCATCCGGTTCGATCGCACTGTCGCCCAAAACGTCCAAAGTAATCGTTTTCGATGTCTCGCCCGCAGCAAAATTAACCGTACCATTAACGTCAGTTGCCCCGGAAGTGCCGCCGATATTGTTGTAATCGCTGACGTTTGTAGCAGTTCCGGCGAGCGCATAATCGACAGTCCCTGCTGAATCAGTACCGCCACTGCGACTAACAGTAAATATCAGCGGATTTGTGCCGGAGTTGCCTTCAAGAACATTACCAGCACTAGCACCAACTGTGTAAATAATCGGATCGTTACCAGGGATTAAAAGACTACGAAAGTAGGGAAAATTGTACTAGTCAATACAATTGCTTCGTCTTCTTCTGCCAAATGGTCTGCTTTGATTGTGAGTGCAAGATTTTGGCTTGAACTGCTACTACCAGCAGGGAAAGTAAGAGTATTATTAGAAAGATTATAGTCAACACCTTGAGTAGCTGTAGCTGTCGAAGTAACAAAATTAGGTGCAGTTAATATGGTAACAATCTGATCTGCAAATAGCAACCCCTCTTCGAGAGTTATAGGAAGATTAACTGTTGTGTCGGTGTCTCCTTCCGCGACGCTGAGTGGTACGCCGTCAAAATTTGGTTGCAAGAGTACATTCGCCAGAATTGTAACTCTGTTGCTGCCAGTATTCGCAGCAGCAATATCTGGTCTGGTATCCGAGTTAAAATCTCCAACCGCGATCGCGATCGGATTGGTTCCCCCACTATTATAATTAAACGGCCCGTTAAACGTTCCTTGACCGGTTCCAGTTAAAATTGAAACATCATTAGAACCGGCGTTCGCTACAGCTAAATCGGGTTGACCGTCAGCGTTGAAATCACCAACGGCAATATCACTAGGATCTACCCCAACATTAAAGTTAGCAGGATTGCTAAAAGTTCCTTGACCTGTTCCTGATAAAATTGATACGTTCTGACTGCCTGTATTGGCTACAGCCAGATCGGATCTACCGTCAGCGTTAAAATCTCCAACTGCGATCGCACTCGGACTTTGACCGACATTAATATTAGTTGGATTGCCAAAACTACCTTGACCATTTGCCGATAATATGGTAATATTATTAGAATTTTGGTTGGCGACGGCGAGATCGAGAAAATTGTCGCCGTTAAAATCTCCCGCAGCGATCGCGCTGGGATTTTGCCCGACATTCACAGTAACAGGAGTGGAAAAATCGCCTTGTCCCGTTCCCAAATAAATGCCAACATTGCCTTCAGGTACAAAAGCATTGCCACTGGATTGAGTAATGGCAATGTCGAGTAAATCATCAGCATTAAAATTGCCGACAGCGATCGCGCTAGGCTTTTCGAGGGCATCCAAAAATCCCGGACTGTTAAAGTTGCCATTACCCGATCCTAAAAAGATATAAATGCTGCTAAATTCCGCACCTTGTGCGGAAGTTATCGCTAAGTCGGAAAAGTTATCGCCGTTAAAATTGCCAACTGCGATCGCGGTAGGACCCAATACCGAAGTCAAATCAGTTCCAGAGTTAAATCCTCCTTGACCGTTTCCCAGTAAAATAGAAACCCTATTCGAGGTGGGGTTAGCAACAGCTAAATCTAAGAGGCCATCGTTATTGAAATCGCCAGCCGCAAGAAAGGATGGACTGGTTCCCGCATTAAAATTATTAGCAGAACTAAACGTATTCAGAACGTGGTCGTAAGCTGCGATCACTTCTGGGAGAAATGCAATGCCAGCTTTAATTGTCCCCGCTGTCACTGTTAATTCCCAGTCGCCGCCACCTTCTGCACAACCTGTCAGATTCTCAGAAGCAGCAACACTTGCCCCTGTTAGTTGACTCAAACGCTGTACAAATGCTTTGCCTATATTTCCTTTGGCAACATTACAGCCGTAGATCATAATTTCGGCATTTGGTGTCAGCGATCGCGCCCATCCTTGGACTGCTTGCACGAAATTGTCGGCGCGATCTCTCAACTTTTCCCAACTCAATTCAACGTTCCCCAGTTGCACGCTACCGGGTTGCCCGTGGGCAATAATGTGAATTATTGAAAACTTCTCTCCCTGCAAAGCTTCGGCAATTTGTTCCACGCCGTTGCGGTTTGACTCTAATTTAACTACTTCGGTTTCAGGGATAACGCCGTCGATTAAGATTTGAGGGTCGGGGACGGCAGCATCGATAAATGCGATCGCTTTTGGGGAAAGTGGAGGTAGTGATTCTAACATGACACACCTGCTAAAATTAAAATAAAATATTAGGATATCCTATGACTTATGTTTTTGTTTAGCAGCTATCCAAAAAATATTTGTTTTTCCCACTTAAGTTATCAAAAATTAATATAACTTTTGATAACTTAACCAACTATATAATCATTGATTTTTAACGTATCGATGATGTACGGATGCCAGTAAATCTTGTTGCATCCAGACAGACACTCCTGGACGCACTCCGATACTCACAAATCGGCTTTTTTACCGAATCTGCAGGTGAGAACAAAGTATTTTCCTAGATCAAACCCGGTTTCTCAGCTCCGATGCGTCCAAGACTAATCGAGATAGTCAGGTGGTGCTTTAGTATCTCTGCGGAGAGTCGAACCAGGTTTTGAAGCAATCCCTCGCGGGTCGCGCCAGCCCAGGGCGCAAGCGAATCGCGCCCTATTCCTGAGACGATCGCGTAATATCATCGACGACCGATCGCTTATATTTATTTACAAGTGCCAGCGGGACGCTCGCGATCGTTCAAGAGGCGAGTTAAATCTGCAACAGCGTTTCCAGCGTACAAACGTAAAATACATAAAATGTAATACTTACTGGTATTTTACAGAACAATCATGCACAGACGAGTTTTCCAGATTGCTATTTTACTTTTCCTCCAAGTCGTCCTAGTTCTAGGTGGGTGGGCGCAGCCTGCGGCGGCGCTGACTCCTGAACAGCAGCTATTGAGCGAAGCTTGGCGAATTGTCAATCGCTCTTATGTGGATGACAAATTCAACAATCACAATTGGTGGTCGATTCGCGAAAAAGCTGTCAAGCAACCGCTCAACGACAGACAGCAGACTTACACGGCGATTCAGGGGATGCTGGCGAATCTCGACGACCCGTTCACTCGACTGCTGAAACCCGAACAGTACCGCAGCTTGCAGGTTAACACTTCGGGAGAATTGACGGGTGTGGGGCTGCAAATTGCGATCGACCCCCAGACAAATACCCTGACAGTGGTGGCTCCTTTGGCCGGCTCACCTGCAGATAAAGCTGGCATCCAACCCCTCGATCGCATTCTGAAAATTGACGGCACTCCTACCTCAGAATTGAGCCTAGACGAGGCTGCAACTCGAATGCGCGGCCGCATCGGCACTGCCGTTACCTTGACCTTGGGGCGCGAGGGAAGGGACGCTGCTGAGGACATTGAGCTAGTGCGCGATCGCATTGCTCTGAATCCGGTTTACGCCGAATTGCAGTCGGGGTCGGAAAATTTGCCGGTGGGCTACATTCGCTTGAGTCAATTCAGCGCTAACGCTACTGAGGAAGTCGCTCACGCGATCGACCGCTTGGAAAAACAAGGAGCCGCCGCCTACATTCTCGATTTGCGGAACAACCCGGGCGGACTGTTGCAAGCAGGGATTGAAATTGCCCGCTTGTGGCTCGATTCCGGGACGATCGTCTACACGGTGAACAGACAAGGCATTCTCGGCAGTTTTGAAGCCTATGGACAAGCCCTAACTAACGATCCGCTGATTGTTTTGGTGAACAAGGGAACTGCCAGTGCTAGCGAAATTTTGGCGGGTGCGCTGCAAGATAACGGCAGAGCTCAACTGGTAGGCGAAAAGACTTTTGGCAAAGGACTGATTCAGTCACTGTTTGATTTGTCTGACGGTTCCGGGTTGGCTGTGACTGTTGCTAAGTACGAGACGCCTAACCATAAAGATATTAACAAGCTGGGGATTTCGCCCGATCGCGTAGTACCTTTGGAACCCATCGCGCGCGATCAAATCGGCACCGCAGCAGACTTGCAATATCAAGCTGCACTGCAACTACTGAAAGAAAAAACCGTGCTGGCCAAGTCAGTATAAGTCTGAGTTTGAAGTTTTGAGCTTGCAATAGGTGACAATACGCAGGTCTGTCTGTCTCTGCGTTTGCTTCGCCACGACAGACAAGAATCATCCTAAAAACTCTTTTATTCAAAAGGGATATCACGTCCGACAGATTCATCTGTCATTGTTCGCTGTGCGAAGCAATGACATACAAGAATGATGCAAACCGGACGTGATCTCCAAACCCAAAACACCCGTTCCCTTAAGGTTGGGGGGTTGATTCTTCGGCGTCAGGTACCTCGGCTTCTTGCAAAATCACCGGACGCTGTTGCGGGTCAGCTTGGTTGCTTTGCTCTTGCATCACAGTTTTAGCAAGACTAGGGTCAAAGTAGCGGTTAAAGTTCGATCGCGACTGATTTACTCGCCCTTGGGTAAGATTGACTTCAGCTTGGATTTCGTGCAATTTTTCTTGAACCGCCCGGTAGTGAGGCCAAAGCTGAAGCAAAGCAGAAGTGGCACAGACTGAAAGTACCATGTTGACTGCCAACTTGACGCCTGTTTCGGCCGCGAGGGTTTGGTGAGGGTAGGAACGCTGGCGGCTGCTGCTGCGACGAGGAGTAACCCGAGGGGAGTTTTTTACAGGACGCAGTGGGGTAACGGTGGGTTGAATCGCTTGCATAATTTTTTTTCAAATACCTGAGACTGACGTTTTAGAGTTCAACAGAGCAAATTCTGAGCTTAACGCACACTCGCCGCTGTTTGTCAGGGTACTGACAGCCAAAATTGTTGAGACAAAGGTGACGCCTGAAGACGGAATTTTCCCATAAAAATGCCTGCCCTTGCAGTCTCGTCTTGCTGAACACAAACAATCTACTGCACTGGGGCAGCAATTGTCTGTATCTGTAATGCGAGAGATTTAACTGCTCAGGCAGGCGTTTTGCGGTTCGCAACTGTTGTCTGGAAACTATTTGTACAGTTCAGTTGACAGCCGGAAAGCCAAGATTCCGGGAATCAAAGCAATTACGAGCGCTACGTAGACTTGGGTATCTGTTAAAGACATATTCGCAAAACTCCTTTTCGCGGGCACGAGCTTTCACCAATTTGAGACAAATTGGCGCTTTTGGGAATCATTTGTTACAACTTGCAACACAAATGGTGCGTCCGGGGAGGAGTGGCGCAGTGGCGCAGTGACGCAGTGGCGCCGTTTTTGAGTGTCGGAGGGGGAGAATTTTTCCTGGTTTCCTGGGACTGCTTCCTTCGGACGTTGTTCGGACGATCGCCTCCCACAGAATTACCGCGTTAGGTTAAGATTTAAGTGAAGGTGACACTAATGTTAGACAGAGCGGGTAATTTGCGCTGCGCTCGACCCTTGCCAATCTTAGGTGCACAAAATAGTTAATGCTAGATCAATTTCTCGACGCTTCACCCAATTTTGGAGTTGACGGCTTTTTATTATTGTTGGTTTTGGTGGCTTTGGAGGCTGTACTTTCGGCTGACAACGCGATCGCCCTGGCGTCTATTTCTAAAGGTTTGGAAGATGCCAAGGAACAGCAAAAGGCTCTCAACTTGGGTTTGATAATTGCTTTTGTACTGCGGATAGCTCTAATTTTAACGGCTACTTGGGTGATCCAATACTGGCAGTTTGAACTGCTTGGTGCTCTCTACCTGCTGTGGCTTGTTTTCCAACATTTTACTTCAGAGACAGACTCCGAAGGAGAACATCACGGGCCCAGATTTGCGTCTGTGTGGCAAGCAATTCCCATGATTGCTTTTACGGATTTAGCGTTTTCATTGGATAGCGTTACTACTGCGATTGCTGTTTCTGACAACACTTTTATCGTCGTAACAGGCGCTACTATTGGAATTATTGCCCTGCGATTCATGGCCGGGTTGTTCATCCGCTGGCTGGATGAGTTCGTTCACCTAGAAAGTGCTGGTTACATCACAGTTGGGTTCGTGGGAATGCGGTTGTTGGTGAAAGTAATTAATCCCGATTTAGTTCCTCCGCAATGGCTGCTAGTTTCCAGTATCGTCTTGATGTTTGTCTGGGGATTTTCTAAGCGTACTCCTGAGCCAGTCGAGATTGCCAAATCTCTAGAAATGGCTCTGAATCAGCCGGATTCAGAAGTTGCTGTGCGAGAATCGCAAGGACAGAAGTCCGAAAATTAACATACTTTCATTTGAATAAAATTAGCTTAAATCTGTCAAACCAACAAGATTGAAGGCTGGTCAAAACGTGCAAAAGCCTTTCATCCCCAGACTAAAGTCACCGGGATGAAAGGCTTTTATTTTGTAATATTGTTTCCTTGACTCTCCGATCGAACTCATTGCAGTACAATTGGGCCTATGGGAAGGCCGTGAGCAAAATCAGACTCAGAAATGGTGACGCTGGTGCGATAGCGAGGGGAATTGTTTGCTGACGGGGTTGGTGGCATATTGGCGATCGCAGGCGATCGATCCGGATCAGATTTGAACCTTGCTGGTGGCTGTATTTTTTGAGGAGAGGGATAGGGGGCGATCGATCTTACGGCGAAAAGAGGACGGGAATTAGGGGAATCGGTGTGCGTGCGATCGGTTGAGTGGAGCGACTGCTAGTAACCTTTGTATTCCTACCAATATCTCTCGGCAGTCCGCTCCAAGCTGGTTATTAGGCTGCTGGGTGTTTATTTATTTGGTCGTTTTCTGTAATGTGCTGTGACGTGCGACCCATTTTTTCTGTCGTGGGCTTTAACAAACACATAATCACTTTTATTGTCGATTTTCTCATATTCTTCTGGCGTAATTTGGGAATCTTCAAAATCTCTTTGCAATTCAGATAGGGAATTTTGCAGGCTGTTTATATTAGCCTGCTTTTCTTGGAGAGATTCCGTTAAATTTTGAATATTTTTTTGCAAAGCAACTATATCTGCATCACGATTTGATATGTCTCTATACAAATCAGAAATAGTTTTTGTAAGCTTGTAAATTTCTGTTATGCGTCCGTTTATCTCATTTGTATTTTCTTGTTTTGCTCTAAGTAACTTGTTAAACTCTTTGGATAAAAGATTGATACGAGATTGCAGCTCATTAATAATTGATTGATTGTTAATATTAGCTATAGAGGTATCATCACCTAAAACTAGCTTTGCTGATAAAACCCTGATTAATTCCTCTATTTTATAAGCAAGACGAAGACGATAAGGGCTAATTTGATTAGCATTTTGTCCTATCTCTGCAGCTAATTTGGTGATTGCTTCTGAAAGAATGATTTGTGACGGTTCCCTGCTTCTGGTAAAAATAACCAGATTAGTTACAATTTTCTGAAGCTGCTCATAATCTTTCTCAGCCTGACTAGCTAAAAGAACACGAGCAGCATCTTGTATTCCGGTTAATATCCGATATTTTCGAGGTCTTCGAGGCTCTAGTTCTTGTAGAAGTTCACTTCTTTTATACTCCAATGCCTCAAGTGTTCTTGCAATTCTTTCATGATTTGCAGAAGGATCTGCACCAAGACGTTCTAATATACCCTCATATAACCATGCTTGAGACTCTAAGTTATTTAGTTTTGGAACTTGCTGCTTGTTTTCCGGCTGGGGAACTACATCTGTTTTTTGGAATTGCTGCTGTAGGGTATTAATCCTGGCTGAAATAGTACCTTTGAAACAAGCAAGCATTAAATCTAAAGCTTGACCAAAGGGAAAAGAGTAGTCAGCTAACCAACCAAATAAGAGCCAAAAAAATATAGTAGATATAAGAAATAAAACTACTTTAATGTAGTTTAAAAGCCTTATGAAAAAATTATTGTTTGGCTCTAAGTCTATGTTTTGAAGGTCAAGATAATTCTCAACGAAAAAATTGCTTTTCTATGTTTTGCCCAATGACTGTTCCCGAATTTTTGTCAACATTAAGGTTTACGCCTGATTGATTTCTCTGAGAAACATAGGAGGTAATTTGTGTTTTTTGTATTTGTTGATACTGAGTTACAAGTCTTTCGAGATCTTCTTGAAACTTCTTGTCGCACTCAGCTTCACTTAGGATCGCAGCTTCTAAAAGTTTTGGTTCAGAACCCTTGATCTGGAGTTTGTCTTGAAATCGTTTTTCTAAGAAATCTAGAAGATTTGCTCCAGCCTTCTCTAAAGCCCCACCCGAAACTTTATCAATTACCCAAAGTGCAATAGTTGCTGCTTGTAAAGCTAGTACAGATAATTCCATTTTAGTAGTGATTTTGTTAATTATGAATTGATTCACATAGCGGATTATACCAAATAAACATA
Source organism: Microcoleus sp. K1-B1 (assembly GCF_036704705.1). Taxonomy (NCBI): domain Bacteria; kingdom Bacillati; phylum Cyanobacteriota; class Cyanophyceae; order Oscillatoriales; family Microcoleaceae; genus Microcoleus; species Microcoleus sp. K1-B1. Next base: position 12,488 of record NZ_JAUBSH010000024.1, read on the forward strand.
AAAAGTGCAAATGAGTTACCGGATTTAAGTAAATATACGGAAAACTTATGCGTGGAACATAGCTATTTTCTTGGAGAGGCGGAAACTTTTCGTTTATTTCATCACCGAACCCAAGTTCAAGCAACTTTTAGACTGAGTATGTTCGGTGTATCTGCCCTTGGCGCTGGAGGACAAGTATCCTCATGCCGATCGCCCTTTTTACACAAATCGATTGCACATCTGTTATCCTGTCATTGTTACGCGGGGATTTGTACCGACTCATAGGGTTGGATGAGAATTTCAGGGGGAATCCCCAGTTCTTGATTCAACTTCCGAATCATCTCCCAGGTCAAGGAACGTTTGCGAAATAACACCTCAGACACCCTAGCCAGACTGCTGAGACATGGTGAAAGAGAGAATTTAATTATTAAGGAAGAGGGAAGAGGGGGAGAGTGGGGGAGAGTGGGAGGATTTTTTCCTCATTAGGAATTAGGCATTAGGCATTAGCTATGGCTTAGGCTTACCAACAAAGAAAGCTAAGGGAGAATTATCACCACAAGATAACCGAACTTTAGAACCAATAGGAAAAACATTTCCTGTGGTTGTGAGTGCATATAACTTTTCGCCCGAAGGTGTTTTTAAACAATAACGATTTTCTCTACCTAAAAATTGGCGATCGCAAATCACAACAGCCGAATCTTCATCTAAGTATAAACTTAAATCTTCCTGCCGGATCATCAATTCTCCTTCAGTAGAAACATCACAAGGAACTTTTACAAATGAATCTCCTTTAACAGCAAAACAACCTACTTCTGTTTCCCAAAAATCCTGCTTTAGCGATGCAGAAACAAAATTAGCTTGAGTCACAAACTCAGCCACAAATCTAGATGCTGGTTCTTGATAAACTTCCTCTGGAGTGCCAAACTGTTCTAATTTGCCTTGACGCATCACGGCTACCCAATCTGAAATCGAAAGTGCTTCTTCGCGATCGTGGGTGACAAATACACCAGAGGTTCCCGTTGCTTTGAGAATCTCGCGGACTTCCTGACGCAATCTTAACCGTACTTGTACATCTAAATTACTCAATGGTTCATCTAGTAAAATAATCGCAGGTCTAGGCGCTAACGCACGGGCCAGCGCCACTCGCTGTTGCTGACCCCCGGATAATTCATGGGGATAACGGTTTTCCAATCCTTCTAATCCCACCAACGCTAATGCTTCGGTGACACCTTTCTGAATATTATGCTTTGACTCTTTTCCTTGATGCGTCAAGCCAAAAGCTACATTTTTCGCGACTGTCAAATGGGGGAAGAGTGCATAGTCTTGAAACACCATACCAATGTCTCGCTGTTCCGGCGCGACTGACATATTAACACTGGCTACAGTTTTTCCTGCTAGGGCGATCGTCCCTGCTTGTAGCTGTTCAAAACCAGCAATTAACCGCAGCAACGTTGTTTTCCCACAACCCGATGGCCCCAACAACCCCAGTATATCTCCTTGATGTAAAGTCAGGGTGACAGATGCCACCGCCGGTGATGCAGCTTGGGAATACTGTTTTGTTACACCATCCAAATGCAGAATTATCGGTCGAGCCATTATTGCTATAAATAATCAACAACTTACTATTCTACAACATACCAGTTTAGTGAGATTAATTATCATAAAGGCTTGACAAATGTTTACACCTACTGATAAAATAGCAAGCTAGACTTTTTACTAGCAATGAAAAATTCCCAAAAATCACTACAGCAAACAGGAATCAGGACAATCCAATGGCTATCAACCTTACGCGGTTTATCCGCTAGTGGGTGGACACTTGCGGTTATCGCTTTAGCATTGCCGATCGCCATACCAGTCATCAGTGTCTTATCCAGTATCTTTTTTGAAGCTAAAGATACATGGCAACATTTAACCGATACAGTTTTAACCCGTTATATCGTCAACTCTTTATTGTTAATGATCGGTGTAGGCTTTGGTGTTGTCGTGATTGGCGTAGGATGTGCGTGGCTAGTAACAATGTGTCGCTTTCGGGCCAGTCGCGTATTTGAATGGGCATTACTGTTACCCTTAGCGGCCCCAGCTTATGTCCTAGCTTATACTTATACAGACTTTTTAGAATTTTCCGGCCCAGTTCAAAGTGCTTTGCGTTCTATATTTGGCTGGAGTTATGGAGACTATTGGTTTCCTAACGTGCGATCGCTCCCTGGAGCAATCTTAATGCTAATCTTAGTTTTATATCCCTACGTCTACCTATTAACAAGAGTTGCTTTTTTGGAGCAATCCACTTGTACCCTAGAAGCTAGTAGAATACTTGGCTGTAGCCCTTGGCGGAGTTTTATTACCGTTGCCTTACCAATGGCAAGACCTGCAATTGTTGCAGGTTTAGCACTGGCTTTGATGGAAACTCTCAACGATTATGGTACTGTTCAGTATTTTGGAGTTGATACATTCACCACAGGTATTTATCGGACTTGGTTTGGCATGGGAGAACGAATTGCAGCCAATCAATTAGCGGCGATGCTATTATTATTTGTTCTCGGTTTAATTTTACTAGAACGCTGGTCGCGCAGTCGGACTAAATATTATCAAGCTAGCAGCCGCTATCGCCAACTACAAACTTATCAACTTAAAGGAATTAGGGAAATTTTAGCGGTAATGGCTTGTTTCCTGCCGCTGTTTTTTGGTTTTTTATTGCCAGCGGGTTTTTTACTCAAGTTGACCTTAGCTAATTGGCAACTAACCTTAGATGAACGCTTTTGGATTTTTGCCCGTCATAGTTTAATTTTGGCCACCCTGACAGCAATTTTAGCCGTCATTATTGCCTTGATCATGGCTTATGGCTTACGGTTATATCCTAATTTAGGAGTGCAGTTAGGAACTAGAGTTGCGGCAATGGGCTATGCTGTACCTGGATCTGTGATTGCAGTGGGGATTATGGTTCCCATTGGAAAATTTGACAATCTATTTGATAGTTGGATGCGTGAAAACTGGGGAATTTCTACAGGCTTGTTGTTAAGTGGTACGATCGCAGCTTTGGTATTTGCCTATATAGTTCGCTTCCTAGCTGTTTCTTTAAATGCGGTAGAGTCAAGTTTGAGCAAAATTAAGCCTAATTTAGATGATGCGGCGAGAAGTTTGGGTTATAGCCCGATGCAAACTTTAGTTACAGTTCATACACCAATGATGACCGGAGGTTTACTAACTGCCATGATGTTAGTATTCGTTGATGTAATGAAAGAGTTACCTGCTACTATAATTATTAGACCGTTTAACTTTGATACCTTGGCTGTGCGAACTTATCAACTTGCCTCTGATGAGCGATTGGCCGAAGCTTCTGGCCCAGCATTGGCAATTGTTTTAGTGGGGATGTTACCGGTTATTTTATTAAGTTGGAAAATTGCGCGATCGCGCAAGTCTTCAACAGTATAACCCCCAAATCTATTTCCTGGTTGCAGAGCTGATTGCTTCTTTTAAAGCTATAGTCCGACAGGGGTTGAAACCCCTGTCTCATAGCGAAAGTCGTCTGAAGACGACTATAAAGCTAGGATTTCAGTCGGTTTCAACCGACTTTAGCTATAAGAGGGGGAATTTATTCCCTGGCGGGTTTCAGGAGAATGTATCAACCCTTCTTTCCTCTTCTTTTTTCCTTCATAAATCAAGATGATTAATAAAATTTCACCAATGTTTACCCGCACTACTGGCACAATCTCTTTCTTACTACTTACTATTTTTGTCACCTTTGGATGCCAAAAACAGGTGGCTGGTCCCCTCGAAACATTACAAAAAACTAAGCAATGTCCAGGATGTGACCTGACTGATACCAAGTTAAGTGACATGGATTTAACCAGCGCTAATCTCAATGGTGCTAAGTTGGAAGGTGCAATGCTAGAAAAGGTCAAACTTAATGAAGCCTTACTCGATAGCGTCAATCTCAAAGGTGCAAATTTAAAAGGTGCTTCTCTGGAAAAAGCAGGTTTATTTTCGGCCGATCTCACAAATGCTGATTTGAGTAATGCAAATCTCAAGGGGGCTTTTTTGCGAGGTGCAAAACTGAATAATGCCAATCTTAGTAATGCCGATTTAAGTGAAACTGACTTAAATAGTGCTGATTTGACTGGGGCAAACCTGCAAGGGGCAAACCTGAAAGGCGCTATAATGCCAGATGGTAAAATTAAAAATTAAAGTTGATGGGATTCGGCGGTTGAAACCGCCGAATCACCAAGAGTAGCTTCTTGTTCAAAAAGCCTCTATTTCCATCCTGCGCGATCGGAAATCTTTAAAGCTTCAGGGTTATTTTTCCCAAACACATCAGGGTTGAGAGGGTCAGATTTGAATGTACCAAAACTGGCAACTGCAGGATCGATCGCCACACCTGAAATCACAGGGTATTCGTTATTACTCCTAGCAAAAATTTGTTGCGCTTCGCGACTGGCTAAGTGTTCCAAGAATTTGATCGCGCCTGCTTTGTTACGGGAGGTTTTGACTACACCAGCACCACAAATATTGACGTGAGTACCGCGATCGCGCTGGTTGGGGAAAAATACACCTACTTTCGCCGCGATCGCCTTTTCTGCTGGATCTTTCGATTTCATTAAGCGAGCTACATAATAGGTATTAACCAGGGCAATATCGCCTACCCCATCAGCAACAGCCTTGATTTGTGCCGTATCATTTCCCTCTGGAGGACGTGCAAAATTAGCCACCAATCCTCGCGCCCAAGCTTCTGTTTTTTGAGCTCCATGAGCTGCTAACATAGCCCCAACCAGAGACTGATTATAGATATTAGTGGACGATCGCACTAAAATTTTACCTTTCCACCGAGGTTCTGTCAGCGCCTCATAGGTTGACAACAGGGTAGGGTTCACCTTGCTTTTGTTATAAACAATCACCCGTGCCCGGCGCGAGAGACCAAACCAGAAACCTTGAGGATCTCGCAAACTTGCTGGAATTGCCGATGTCAGGACTGTTGAAGAAACAGGTTGTAGAATACCTGCTTGTTTTGCCCGCCACAAACGCCCACCATCCACCGTGATCAAAACATCAGCGGGGCTATTTGCACCTTCACTTCTGATCCGTTCAATTAGTTGGTCAGCATCCGCCTCAACGAGGTTAACCTTAATCCCAGTTTTTTTGGTGAAGCTTTGGTACAACTCATTATCAGTGTCGTAGTGACGTGCTGAATAAAGGTTGAGAGTACCGGTTTGGGCTGCGACAGGGGCTTTTTTGCTTAGTTCCCCCACGGCCACGACAGCCATTGCTGTACCACTGGCAAGAAAAATACGCCGAGAAATGCTCATTGTTCTATAATGATAGATTTTTTCATCTGGTAATTGACATGATGGTCTCTCTACAGCCATCTATAGTCAGTGCTTTACTATATTAATGCAAGTAATTCTTATTTGATGATCGAAAGCGTAACTATTTTAGGGGTGACGCACTGCTGGTCACAAGTCCGGTCTCGACTTCGCTCAACCGGCAGTTTTTTTCCGAAAAGACTTTGTTATAAGCTGTCAGGAATCTTGCGTTTTATTTTTCGGGCGGGCGTCCCGCCCGTCCAGAAAGGGCGGGACGCCCATCCCACAAGAACCATCACGCATTGTAAGTTATTTAATTCTCATTCCTTAGCCCGCAAATTAGGTAAAAAATTTGCGGGCTAAGGTCTTGATGCGTCCAGCACTGTAGTTATGACAAAGATTTTGGCTGACTAGGTATCAACTTCCCGAATTCTCAACCAGGCTCAACAGCCACCAAGACGCGGCCTACCAGTCCACACCTACAGTTAGTAAGTTGCACACTGGCATCATACTGAGATCTTGCACCATTCTCAATTACTTGTTTAGGAACAGGCTTTCCGGCCTGTTCCACAAAGAATGAGTTTTCTTGTGGAACGGGCCGGAGAGTCCGTTCTTGACAATGGTGCAGCATCTCAGATCCTACGGATTATTTGTGTCGAATTAACTCGTAAATTTCCACATAGTCTTTAGCTGGATATTTCCACGAATTGTCACAATTCATGCCTTGAAGCATGAGTTTTTCAAATTCATCATGATAGTCATACCACAATCCGATCGCCCGATCGAGCGCCGACTCTAAAGCCGAGTAGTCTGTTTGGTAAAACACGTAACCGTTGCGTTCTTCCGGCAGGTGGCGGGTGTCGTAATCTCGATCGAACACAGTATTCACCAAACCGCCAACTCCCCGCACCACAGGAACAGTACCGTACCTCAACCCAATCATCTGAGTCAGTCCGCAGGGTTCGTAATTACTGGGAACCACAATCATATCCCCACCGGCGTAAATTAAGTGCGACAGTTCCTCATTAAAACCTAGTTCTAAATGGCAGTCTGGATTATCATTTAAAAAGTATCTTTCGTGCTGGAAATGAGCATTAATTCCCGCTTCCGTCGCGGAACCCAAAAGCACGAATTGTGCTCCCTTACTCAGAGAGTAATAAATTGCATGGTGGACGAGATGAACGCCTTTTTGGTCGTCCAAACGACCGATAAAGGTAATAATAGGCTTGTCAGCATCGCGCAGTAACAGCCGATCGCGCAAAGCTTTTTTTGTTTTGGCTTTTCCTGCCAAATCCTCCTGATTGTAGTGGTGCGGAATATAGCGATCGCTCTCAGGATTCCAAACATCATAATCAATGCCGTTGAGCACCCCGCGAAACTTCTCTTGATACAAATGCAAAGTGTGGCCCAAACCGTAGCCAAACTCGCCCAGGTGAGCTTCCCAAGCGTGGTGTGGCGAAACCGTGGTGACAAAGTTCGAGTAAACAATCCCACCTTTCATAAAGTTGAGGGCAAAAGGGTTAAAGTTATCTCGGAGGCGATCGTAATCAAAATAATAATCCGGTCTGTGCAAACCCGTTGCTTGCAAAATATCGCTACCTCCCATGCCTTGATGTTTGAAATTGTGAATGGTATAGCAGACTCGCTGATATTCCATCCAATTGTATTTGTAAATTTCAAACAGCAAGACTGGAACCAAACCAGTTTGCCAATCGTGACAGTGAATCACATCGGGACGCTTGTTGCTTCTGAGCAAAAATTCCAACGCGGCTTTGCTGAAAAATGCAAAGCGCATATTGTCGTCATTGCACCCGTAATAACAGCCGCGATTAAAAAAGTTATCTTGAGAGCGAGGTTCGATGAAAAAACACAACTGCCCGTGCACCCAGCCGCACAAGACATCGCAGAGGATTTCGCCGCCGTACCAAGGCACAGCCAAATCCCGGTATGCCTCGTGAAGTCCCCAAATGTGGTCGTACCTCATGCAGTCGTACTTCGGTAAAATAATCTCGACGCAGTGACCGGAATTCTGCAACTCCCGACTCAAACCGTAAACTACGTCGCCCAAACCCCCTGCTTTGATGACGGGGGCGCACTCCGAGGCAATTTGTACTATGTACATTTTTTTTTCTCGCTCCTGGATGAATCAAAAAAATATTTTCTTAACTTGACAAAGTATATGATTTCTAGGCAGATAAGCAAGTCGGCCATTGGGAATACAGGGCGATCAGGCTCCCAGAAGCCGAATTTGCGGCGGTTGCGATCGGCGATATCGTTTCGGCATTGCTGCAACTCGATCGCAAATTCCGCAAAACATAACTCATCTTCTCGCATTTGTCAACTCAATCTTTTGAGTCAAATCGCCATTTGTCTCGTCTAGTTCCGAATAGCGATCGAATAACTCACTCAAAGCTTCTTCTCCAACAATTTCTCCATTACTGACAAACTTCTCTACCTCCACCGAACCATCACTCAAAAATTCAATTTCCCACCGTTCCCCAGGTACAGCTACAATTACCATCAGAGCTTCATCGCGATGATGCGCTAAACTGTAATCGATAGCCTGTTTTTGCAATTTTTGCAAAAATAATATTACTTGGTCAAATCCATTATTTTTCATCTATCAAATCTCCGATCGCTCAACAATTTGCGAACCATCTTAAAGCCTGGGATATTTTCTTCAGCACCTCTTTCTATTTGCTCCCATATCATTTCGCTAAATTCTTCCCAACTTGGCGAATTTGCTGGAAGCTGTGCTTGTTTTATACTACCTTTTTTACCTTTGAGAATCTCAGACACTTTCATGCCTGCAAATTTGTGTGCGATGTTTCTTCCTCCTTATCTTACATAAATACCACTCATAATTCTCATACCGCTCGACAAAAATGCAACAACTTATCCCAAACCCATAGCATCATTTTCACATACTAATAATTTACCTTTCCCCTGATAAAACCAAACATAACCCTCTCCACCGCCTTTGCCAAAATGACCTAATTTTCGATAATCTTCTTCAATCCCCTTGGTAAATCCTTTAACCAAATCGCAATCAGCTATCAAAGTTTCACCTTGCTTGAGTTCGACAATCTTACCCGGTGAATTTGTAGCAGCTACAACTATAGCTTTTTGCTCGCGCAAAGCTGTAACAGCAATTCTCCACCTACCGTCATTAGAAGCAGCCACTTGTCGGACTTTCAGTTTTTTAGCACCGATAACTACATTGTCCGAACAAAACTGAAATACACCATCATCAAATTCCCACTGCTCCCCATCCGACAGAGCGATCGGCGTATAATGCAGGAAATTGCCTTTTTGTCTCGGTTCCAGTTTCACCGTACCAGTCCCTTGATATACAGGAGCGTTGTAGTCCATTTCCGTTGTCAAAGATACCCACATATCTTTCAAACGGTTATCCGTTTTATAAACACCGGAAGTCAATTTCCCCATACACCAATGCAGCGCACCTTTTTGAATAATCACTCCCGAATTGTTCAAGTTAATTTCCGCTTGCTGAACCAACGGAATATTTTTAGTGGGATGGTAAAACTTATTGGTTTCAGGATTGATGTTATTTTGGACGTACCACAAATCCGTTGGTTCCAAAACCTTGATTTCGTATTTCATAATTAACCTCGCCTATTTACGTGAAATGTGTTAAAAATTTTACCCAAGATTAGGAGCTGCCGCGCTCCCGGACTTATCTTGTGAAAGATAACTTTTGCAGAGATCCTCTGCTACTGTTAAAGTATCTAGCTATCTTAGCAATAGCAGACAGCGCCCCTCCACAATGGTTGAGAAAAATTTATGCCTGCGATCGCACAATCTCCCAATTTACCCATTTTACAAGAAATCAACTCAGGATTGCCCAATATTTGCGGCTCCGAAGCAGAAATTAATGCCGCAGCCAATAGCAACGAACCAATCTTTCTACCTACCACAAATCTGCGCCTGGAAAATATTCAAGCCGGATTCGCCTGCGCCCTGCATATGCACCAACCCACCATTCCTGCCGGTGCAAACGGCGAACTGATCAGCAATCTCCAGAATATGTTTGAACATCCCAACCAAGGAGATAACCACAACGCCGGAGTGTTTGCTTGGTGCTATTCCCGCATGGGAGAATTTATTCCCCAACTGATTGCCGAAGGCTGCAACCCGCGAATTATGCTCGACTATTCGGGCAATTTATTGTGGGGATTGCGCCAAATGGGACGCGACGATATCTTTGATAATCTCAAGCGGATTACCTGCGATCCTCAATATCAACCTCACGTAGAATGGCTGGGGACAATGTGGAGTCACGCCGTCATTCCCTCAACTCCAATTCCCGACATCAAACTCCAAATTCAAGCATGGCAACATCATTTTGCAGCCATTTTTGGCATTGATGCCCTGAAGCGCGTTAAAGGTTTTTCGCCCCCAGAAATGCACTTTCCCAATCACCCAGATACACTTTATGAATACATCAAAGCTTTGAAAGAATGCGGCTATCGGTGGTTGATGGTGCAAGAACATTCTGTAGAAAATCCCGACGGTTCGGGATTGTCACAAGACCAAAAATATATTCCCAACCGTTTAGTTGCCCGCAATTCTCACGGCGAAACAATCAGCATCACGGCTTTGATTAAAACCCAAGGTTCGGATACGAAATTAGTCGGCCAAATGCAGCCGTATTACGAAGCAAAAGGACGCAATAAGCAGCAAATTGGCAATGTCACAGTTCCTTCTTTAGTTACTCAGATTGCTGACGGCGAAAATGGCGGCGTGATGATGAATGAATTTCCCAGCGCCTTTTTCAAAGCTTGGCACGAAAACCGCGCACAAGGGGGCGGAAAATCCGGTGTTGTTGGTTTAAACGGCACTGAATATTTGGAGATAATTGAGGCGGCGGGGGTTAATCCTGATGATTATCCTGTTTGTCAGGGCATTAACCAGCACAAAATCTGGCACCTAGTCGATCCTGATAGTGCGACACCGGAAAAAGTCGAAAGTGCGATCGCCCAACTCAAGCAAACCGACCATAATTTTCACATGGATGGTGCTTCTTGGACTAACGATTTGAGTTGGGTGAAGGGCTACGAAAATGTCTTGGAACCGATGAATCTACTAAGCGCTGCATTCCACAAAAAATACGACCCGCTGTTACAGCAAGATGCGACCGTTACTAAGCAGTTTGAATACCAGCAAGCTTTGCTTTACAATTTGTTGGTGCAAACAAGCTGTTTCCGCTATTGGGGACAGGGAACTTGGACTGATTACGCGCGGGAACTTTACAACCGCGGCGCTGCTTTAATGAAGTAGGAAAAGTTGGTAATTGCGATCGGGCAAATAGCTTGGATCAATTATTAGCATTCGTATTTATGCAGGCACACTATATATAGTGTGCCTGCATAGAACCCATTTGATATCTGGCGAGCGATCGCTCATAGCAGTCCATCACTCATGGCGGTCGATCGCAATTTTACACTATTTTTGGGCGATGATTGGCTATAATGGCGATCGCAATTAACGCATTTTGACCTTGGTTCCTGTTACTGCGAGGTCATCAACTTGGTTCGTAACGAGCGCAATTTTAACCAACTCAAGTTTTACTGGTGTCGTCATGTCTATCTTCCAGAATGGACAACTGGGTGATACTAAGTGACTGAGATTTAGGAATGCGATCGCAACCTTCGTAATTGCGCTTCACCCCGATCGATCTCCCAGTCATTTTTGCGACTCCACTAACACAAACTTATCTCCAACAACCTTAACCAAAATGGCTTCACTCTGGCGCTCCCCTTCCGAAGTAAACTGGAGTGGATACCCTGACGTTTCACTAGGCGAAAGCTGTACCTCTTGCAATCTTTGCAGAACTGTAGCGCGAGTGAGATTGGGTGACAAAGCTTGAATAAAAGCCTGAGTCGCATCATAGCTACTAGCTGTGCGCCAGCTAACCGGCCCTCCCCATTGCTGGGCTGCTGCTATGGCAAAGTTTTTTGCTTGTGGTGCTTCTCTAAACCAGGGTACAGCTAGAATCAAGCCTTCAACGTCTTGACCGCCTCCGTTCAAGGTGGTCTGACTATACAAAGTATCCCCACCTAACAACTTTAGCCCTTGCCTCTGTGGATTTTGGGGGCTAGTCTTTAGCCTAGCTGTCTGCTGGGCGTTAGCTGTGGCAATTTTCAGCGCCACATCGGTGTTTTGCGTGTCCGGAAACAACACAACTGCTTGTGCTTTATCTCTCCACAGACTCTTTGCAACTTCTGTTTCTGGATCGAATTTCGGTTCGGTCAAATCAATCTTCCGAACTATGCTACCTCCTAGTTTTTCAAAGTTCTTTGTAAATTCCTCCCTGATACTGTCGCTGTAGGGAATATTAGGATTGTAGAAAATCACAACTGCGTTCAAGTCTAGGGATTTTCTGGCATATTCAGCTAACTGTTTTCCAGCAGCAGCATCAGAAGGCACTGTCCTAAAGAAATTATCACCCTGCAAAGATGTACTGGTACTAGTGGGAGAGATAAGGGCTACTTCAGCTAGTTTGTATTCATCTAGCGCCTGTTTGGTAGCATCGCTAGAGTCGTGTTCAATCACTCCCAGTACAGATAGGTCTTTCACCAACTCAGCAGCTATTTGTTTAGCTTGTTCCGGTTTGTTAGCATCGTTGGCGATGACAATTTCCAATAATCGACCGTTTAATCCTCCTTTCTGATTAAACTTATTTTGTGCCTGTGCCACACCGCGTAAAATTTCTTTAGCTATTGGTTCTTGGTTATCTGCTGGCACAACTGCTGCCAAAGTTACAGGAGAACCCTTTTCCTTTGCTAGTGCATTGTTGTAGTAAATTAGCACTTCTGGGTCGTTGCGATCGCCTGCTACAGCGTTTTTAAAAAATTGCTCGGCTTGGGAGTAATTACCTTGTTTGAATGCTGAAATACCACGCTCGCGATTGGTGTTACCAGTAATAGGAAATAACGTGCGATCACCGCGACTAATATTAATACTGGTATCTGCTATACAGAAAAAACCTAACTCTTTATTTTCACCTACTGGGCAGGACATTACCAAGCGATAAACCCCCAACCACACAGCAACAGAGATTAATCCTATTGCTGCCACCGTTCCTAACAGAAATCGCTTTTTTATAGCCAGGGTATTGGAAGGACTAACTGTAATTGCTAGCTCTTGTTCTTGGGCTGATAATTGCCAGTTAATGGAGCTGCTATTAACTGTTTTTAGTTCAACCTTCTCTCGCTTTTTTAATTCATCTACCTCTTGCTCTAGTGGGTGACGTTTCACCAACCAGCGGTGGACTAATTCTATTTTTACTTTGCGTGTCTTATCATCCCAAAAACCCCTTTTAACCAGTTGTTCTGCTGCTTGAACGAGGGATTCTGTTCGGGAAACTCCATAGCTTTTGAGCAGCTTTAATAGATTTTCGGGAAATTTATCTGCTTTTTCACTAGCTATTTTTTGAGCTTCTGCTGCTGCTGAAAAAACTACTTTTTCCGGAACAGATAGTCCATCCCAGAACCAGGCCAAGCCAGCTTCAGCACTTTCAATTGCCTTGTCTACAATACTCTCAACATCTGCACGAGTGACTGTCCAGTTATCTAGATCCCGCGCTGTGCCAAAAATAGCAAAGCAGATTACTTGCGTAAAATAGGGATGCCCGCCCGACAGTTCCAGAATTGCTTTTATCGCATCTGGTTCGTATTCAAGAATCCCCTTAGATGGTTGAGTAATCAGACGCTTAACGCTTACCTCATCTAGCAAACCAATTTCTTGGTAGGGGGCATCTTTAAATAAACTGAGGAAATTCGGCATATCTGGCGATTCCCGTCCTAAAAATAGAACGGTGAAGAGTTTATTATCTAGCTCTATAACAGACTGTAAATAGGGTAAAAAATCTTCAAATACTGCCACTAAATAGTCACTATCTAAGACATCAAATTCGTCAAACAACAAAACTATATTTTTCTCTCCCAATGCCTCATAAACTTGGGGCAAAAATTTGCTAGAGAAAATATATGGTTCTGTTTCTAACTCGGCGATTGAAGGTAGCCTTATCTTAGCTGCATCTAGTTCTAGGTGTTCGATAATTTCTTTAGCGAGGGCTACTAAGATACTGCTGAGCTGTTTTTGGTTGTAGTCTTGAAGGTCGAAAGGAACAAAGACAAATTCATCTAATGCAACAAACTTAGGAATATTACGGAGTACAGACGACTTACCGATACGTCGCTGACCGTCCAACAAGATCACTTTTTCACCCCGCCTCAAATTATCCTCAACAAAGCGGAATATACTTTCTCGCCCAACAAATAATTCCGGTTCATTGATTGGACGACCGATAATGTAAGGATTTCTGCGAGCCGGTGAATATCTCATAAATTGGAACACCATTAATGTTAGTATTTCCGGGAGCCGGTGAATGTGTCATCCAATCTCCTATAATAGCTCACCTCTATGGCAGGAGTGTGAATTTACCTCCCTCAACCTTAACAAGGATGGATTCACTTTGTCTCTCCCCTTCCGAAGTAAATTTGAGTGGATACCCTGACGTTTGACTGTCTGGAAGATTGATATTTTTGAGTCCTCGCAGAACTGTAGCGCGAGTGGGATTGGGTGACAAAGCTTTAATAAAAGCCTGAGTCGCATCATAGCTAGTAGCTGTGCGCCCGCTAACGGATCCTCCCCATTGCTGCACTGCTGCTATGGCAAAGTTTTTTGCTTGTGGTGCTTCCCTAAACCAAGATACAGCTAGAATCAAGCCTTCAACGGATTGACCATCTTCGTTCAAGGTTGTCTTACTATACAAAGTATCCCCACCTAACAACTTTAGCCCTTGCCTCTGTGGATTTTGGGGGTTAGTCTTTAGCCTAGCCGTCTGCTGGGCGTTAGCTGTGACAATTTTTAGGGCTACATCAGTGTTTTGAGTGTCCGGAAATAACACAACTGCTTGTGCTTTATCTCTCCACAGACTCTTTGCAACTTCTGTTTCTGGATCGAATTTCGGTTCGGTCAAATTAATCCTCCGAACTACGCTACCTCCTAGTTTTTCAAAGTTCTTTGTAAATTCCTCTCTGAGACTGTCGCTGTAGGTACTATCGGGATTGTAGAAAATCACAACTGAGTTTAAGTTAAGGGGTTTTCTGGCATATTCTGCTAATTCTTTGCCAGCATCTGCATCAGAAGGCACTGTCCGAAAGAAATTATTACCCTGCAAAGATGTACTGGTGCTGGTGGGAGAGATGATGGCTAGTTCAGTTTTGTTGTATTCATCTAGCGCCGGTTTGGTAGCATCGCTAGAGTAGTGTCCGATTACTCCCAGTACAGATTTGTCTTTCACCAACTCAGCAGCTATTTGTTTAGCTTGTTCCGGTTCGTTAGCATCGTTACCAATGACAATTTCCAACAATCGACCGTTTAATCCCCCTTTTTGATTGAACTGATTTTGTGCCTGTGCCACACCGCGTAAAATTTCTTTAGCTATTGGTTCTTGGTTATCTGCTGGCACAACTGCTGCCCAAGTTACAGGAGAACCCTTTTCCTTTGCTAGTGCATTGTTGTAGTAAATTAGCACTTCTGGGTCGTTGCGATCGCCTGCTACAGCGTTTTTAAAAAATTGCTCGGCTTGGGAGTAATTGCCTTGTTTGAATGCTGAAATACCACGCTCGCGATTGGAGTTTTTAATATTAGGAAATAAAGTGCGATCGCCACGACTAATCCTTCTCGTATCTGGTTCACATCCAATACCTAATAATGCTTTCTGTTGACCTGGTGGACAAGGAGTTGCCACTCGATAAGCGCCGAAACCCACGGTGGCGATCGTTGCTACTGCCGCTATTAAGCCTATCAAAACTCGTTTACGCTGAATCTGGATACCGTTTTTTGGAGCAGGTGGCTTCAGTTGCGATATTTCTTGCAGTGGGTGGCATTTCACCAACCAGCGGCGAACTAATTCAACTTTCACTCTACGTCCCGTATCATCCAAGAAACCCTTCTCAGCTAGTTTTCTAGCTGCTTCCACCAGGGAATCTGTTTCGATAACTCCGTAGCTTTTGAGTAGCGTTAAAGGTCCTTCCGGCAAGAGTTGTCCTTGCTCACTAGCTATCTTTTGAGCCTCTGCTACCGCTGAGAAAATTGCTTGCTCTGAGATAGACAGTCCCTCCCAGAACCAGGCCAAGCCAGCTTCAGCACTTTCAATTGCCTTGCCTACAATACTCTCAACATCTGCACGAGTGACTGTCCAGTTATTTAGATCCCGCGCTGTGCCAAAAATAGCAAAGCAGATTACTTGCGTAAAATAGGGATGCCCGCCCGACAGTTCCAGAATTGCTTTTATCGCATCTAGTTCATATTGCAGCACATTGTTAGCCGGGTTAACAATCAGCCGTTGAGCACTTACATAATCCAGGAAACCTATTTCTTGGTAAGGCGCACCTCTAAACAAACTACGCAGATTTTCCAGATCGTTCAAATGCCGTCCCACTACCGGAATGATAAATAATCTTTTCTGTTCGCTAGTCAGGGAGTTTAAATAATTAAAAAAACCAGCACCCTTATTTACTATGTCGTTGTTTTGATCCAAAACATCAAACTCATCCAGTAACAGCACCAGATTCCTATCACCGATTGCCTGATAAACTGAGGGTAAAAAATTATCAGAGAATATGTTTGTATATGCTTCTAAGTCTTCAAGATTCGGCGGTTGCACTTGACCTTCTAGCAGAAGGTGATCGACAATCTCCCTAGCTAGGTAATGCAGTATACTACTCAGATTTGACTGACCTTGGTCTTGCAAATCAAAACGAACAAAAATAAACTCATTATTCCCAACAAAGTTGGGAATCTGTTTGAGTACAGACGATTTGCCGATCCGTCGTTGACCGTGCAACAAGATAACTTGTACATTCTGCCTTAGATTGTCATCAATAAAGCTGAACAGACTTTCTCGACCAAAAAACTTTTCCGGTTCCTCGATAGGAGTACCGACAATGTAAGGATTTTTCTGCTTTTTGTTCCCAACCATATTCTCTCTGTCCACAGGTTCCCAGTATTGCGTCATTGGTGACAAGTTAAGACTTAATTGCATTTGTCAATCAGTAATATTACTCAAAAAAACTGCTTTTTTAGGAGTGGAAAATTCACGATTTGAGAGGGAGTAGGTATAAATATCACCCTCGGCATGATTCCTCATGATTCCTCGATCGCCCAAATCTCAGTTTTATGCCCAAAATCCCAGTAAATGTTGAGCATAATTGCTGATTGACAAATGCTTTCTTAGCTTAACTTGTTACCAATGGTATTGCGTTAAGGTTAATTTGATAGGTTTAAGCTATTGAGAAATTAGATTTTTTTGAACAATCCCGGTTTCTCACCTCTCAACTTATGAATCCGTTAAACGCGGCTACTAACTTAGCGAACCATTCAAGAGTAGACGGCACTTCATTTTTATTCGTCCATAGCCAGTTAATTGCTGTTTGGAATTTTTTGACTTGAGCATGACTCATGAGGTTGAAAAACACTTTTTGTCGTTCTTGAAGGAAAACCTTATCCGAATTCCAAATCTCTTGAATTACCCAGCGCTCCATGATTGATGAAGTGAAGGAGTATGGTACTATTCCTTCGGGAATGCGGGTAATTACACCTGCTTCTTCTAGTTTGGTTAACTCTCGCTCTTTTTGAGTAAAAATGAGCTCCATGCCTCTCAGATCAAACTGTCTTTTAGGATGCAGACGACCTTTTAAATGAGACAGAGCCATCAGCATCAACAGAGTCTGCTCTTGTTCATAACACCTAGCCCAAATACTGTGGAAAAATGGCTGGGTATCCCTTTCAAAATCCGTAATAAAAGCTTGAACATCAGGTCTTTTTCCTGTTCGCAGTTCTCTGTAAATAAAAAAACCAGCCATCTGTAGAAAACGTGGGTGTCCACTAGCAATTTCATCAATGGCATCCCGTAATTCTGGTTTCATTGGGATGCCCCCCAGTAGTTGAGCAATTTCCTTTTTATTAAATGGCTTCAGCGACTGGAACAGATAGTGGTTATACCAAGGTGAAGCATTTGGTCGTAGCTGCGGACCCAGTTCATTCAGGCGTTTGAGGGAAGCGACAATCATCGAGAGATATTTTCTCTCCGGACAGTGAACAGCAAAACTACGGCATTCGGTGACGAATTGTTCCATTTCAGCTTCATTGTATTGCTCGTTTGGGCGCAGAGCTGCATCATAGTCATCTACCAGCAGCACCAAGAATTTGTTTTTTTGCCCAAGCTTCCCCAATACCTGGCGTAGGCTATCTTTGGTGGTTTTATCTGTTTGCAACAATGTCTCAATTTCACCCTGCAATCCAGGTTCGCTGCCCAAATTATCCTTCATTAAGCTCAAGACTTCCCGCCAAAAACCAGAGGGAGTGAAAGGAATGATACTCTCGCAATTAAGTAGAACGATCGCAGCCTGGGACGGATCTAGTCCGTTCTGGTTCCAGGCTTGAGGCGACGCCAGTAACTCCAAAAAGGAGGTCTTACCCATTCCTGAACCACCCCAAAGCGCCAAGTGAGCGCGATTATAGATTTGGTCGAATGCAGCCGCAATTTCATAGCTTCGTCCCACAAATTGCTCTGGGGGAACTGGCTTACCAACATTGAATGGATTTGACATAGTTATCTGAATTAGAATAAGGTATCTCGCTAGACACACACTGTTAAGATTGGGAATTATTATATCTCTCAAGCAAAGCTTGCCCGGTATTCCGCTAGATGTACTCAGTTAAGATGCAGAGCTATTAGGGCTTTGAACCAACTTTTGCATCTAGTTAGCAGCTTGTTTTTCTATGAGACTCGCGGTCACCCTGTCCTTGCACTTAGGTAAAATTACATGACCAAAGTCAATAGTCCGGACAGTTTTTATAGGGCCCAATGGCTTATGCTCGCTTGACTTCGCAGCCCCTATGGATAATTAAATCAATGTCAGCTCCACGCCGGACTTACATTTAATTCGACTTTTTTATTATCCTTGCCCTGTAAAGCTTGTAGTATCGTTCCAAAAACTGTCCGGAGTATTGCAAAGTGGAAATAGAAGGCTGTTATAGAATTCCCTGTTGCCTCGCTTTTTCATTCATGGGATCATCCCGATTTTGCAAATAGACTGCCAGCAGCTAAAATAATGTCTAGCTATTAGCAATGTCTCCCTGGAAGTCTGATCGCACATCGAAGACAATCTATTTTTATCCCTTGATTCCTCGCTCAGCTAGAAAAAACAGGGGAAAAGATGCTCAAGCTGAACGGGATTGTCACTCCGTCAGAGTTGAGTCTCTATTTCCCCATGCCCGATGCCCAATTCCCCATTACCAACTCCTACATTTCCTGCATCAGCCGCAAGTAATTCTGCCGCATCTGCGTCATATTTTCCATCATTCTATTAGCCATATCTTTCTCAACATCGCTCATTTGCTGCCAAAATAAAGCCGATCGCCTCGCCATAATTGCTTCTTCCCACAGCATCTCCAAAAGTTGCGCCGCCATTGGATTTTCAGCATCGATAATCCCGCACAATTGCTCGAAGGCCCGGTTGGCTTCGGTGTGAGTGCTAACATCCTGAACCAGGCTTAGGCATTTTTTGAGTTGGACGATCGGGTTTTCAGAAGAGTAAGCCATAATTTCACTAAGATAAGCGACAAAATTTACACTGATACCTTTGACATTACTAGAGTTGTGACACAGCGGTAGAGTTCCCTAAATACCACCGCCAAGGCAAATCCATTCCTTGAGAAATCCCGATCCGCGTAGTTTGCACAAAATTTATTGTACCCTCCTCCACAGCTTGCTGAAAGTGCTCGCTCCGGTGTTCCAATCGCAGCGGTTGGCCTGCACCCAAGGGAAAACCGCTTAAAGTTCGATCGATATCCAGCACCTTACACAGTTTCCCAGGCCCGGCGGCGAGGCGCGATCGCTTCTTCTCAGGAATTCCAGCGAATTCTTTGGGAACCACATCTACCTGCAAAGCTCGAATCAGCACAGCACTAGCAACTCCCTCTGCATCCGTCACTACGTTAAAACAGTGATACATCCCGTAGATTAAGTAAACGTAGCTCATACCCGGAGGCCCGAACATCACCTCATTGCGAGGAGTTCGCTGTCGGTAAGCGTGACAAGCGGGATCTCCCGGGCCGTAAGCTTCGGTTTCGACAATCATTCCCCGAATCGTCTCGCCGTCAGGAAACTGCCGCACCAGAGTACAGCCCAGCAAATCTGGCGCTACGCTGGTAGATGGCCGCGCCAGCCAAAAAGATTCTACAATCTGAGTATTTGCACTCACTCAACAACAGCAGGTAAATTATGGACGTTAAGTTAGTTTTAGCAGTGTTGACAGCAGTTTTCACCGTTTGCTGTCTGTTCTTCGGTACAAAAAACGGATTCTACGATACTGACAAGTATCACGGTAACGGTTCTGCTCACTAATTTTAGGCGATTGTTAGTTGCTTAAAAAAACCGCCGCCTGACTGACAGGCGGCGGTTTTTTTTTATGAACCACAGAGGCCACAGAGGACACAGAGAAAGAGAAAGAGAGAGCGGAAAAAATCAAAAGAAGTTGACAAATGATGACACAGCAGATTGCTGTATTTGCTGCAATTAAGGATGAATTTTGCCATCGGGCATTTTAGTTTCTTGCAAGCTAGCATTCTCGAAGTCGGCGCATCCCGGCAAATTTAAGCGAACTGTCGCTCCCCGCTCCGTTGCTTTCATATTTAAGCCAACTACTGCATTTTCTGGGTTATTTTTTTCAGGAACAGCAGTGACGTTAACATCCATATTTGCTCCTTGACTATTAGCATCAAGGTTGAAAGTGATGCCGCTACATCCCAAATCAGCTCCGGTCAAGTTGGCTCTATTTAAGTTGGCATTTTTGAGGTTGGCATTGGTCAACTTGGCTCCTGATAAGTTAGCACCTTCTAGGTTGGCTCCCTGCAAGTTGACTCCTTGCAAGTCTAATCCTTTTAGGTTAACATTGCTGAAATTGCATTCGGGGCACTGTTTGGTTTGCAGCAATTCCTTGACTTTGTTTTGTTGATTGGAAAAAGTTAGATATTTTGCCGCAGTAAATACAACTGCGATGGACAATCCAGCAGTAAATAAATTCTTTAATTTCATAAATATCCGAAAAGCTTCGGGGGCTTTCTATCGCGCTTAATACATTTTTACAATAGTGCGATCGACCTCTCCACAATTCCCACAAAAAAATACAGGCATCTCCCAGCAGTAGTCCAACCCAGTTAAACACCGCCAAACTTATACATCCCCCCTCCTTTCCTTCGCCAGTGCTGCTTTGAGTTTCGGACTCGCCCCCTCCGTCTGCTTCACTTTGCTTTGAGCAGTCCACAAACGGAATTTATTCTTACCCGAAGGCGCGCATTTGCATATACCTCCAGACTGAAATAAAAGAAACTTTATTTATATCCCTGGAATGAGTCAATCATCAAGAGATTACAGCATGATTAAATAGAAACGCAATACCGTACCTGCGCTGTTGATAAATTCTCAGCAACTACTTTTGTCACCATTGCTTTGAGAAATTAATTTACTCTAAACACTGTTAGCAGCAGCTCAGGTTCCTAAACCTCGCCAGAATACACCCTACCTATAATCCCGACAATTCGGAGCGGTAATGAACACAATCAAACCCGAACCCCAAAAATCGCGCTTCATGGCTCTGCTGCTGACAACGCTGTTGACCTTTCCCTTTGTGAGTGCTTGCGGTTCTGACGAGCGAACTTACGCTCCCCCGCCTCCTGTTGACAACACTCGCGCTGGAGGAGTGCAAACTAATCGCGCCCCCACTCCTTCCCCACAAGCGAAAAAAGGACTGAACACGGCTCAAAAAGTAGGGATTACTTTAGCAGGAGCAGCCGCCCTTTACTACATCTACAATCAGTACAAAAATAAACAAGAAAAGGGGCCGCAGGGAAAACATTACCTTTCCAAAAACGGTCGCGTTTACTACCGCGATGCCCAGAATCGCGCGGTCTGGGTAACGCCCCCGCCGGGAGGAATTACAGTTCCGGAGTCGGAGGCAGTGCGTTACCGCGATTTCCAGGGGTACAACAACCAAAATACCGGTCGAGACCTTACTAGCTTGCCGGAAGCTACAAGTCCTGTTCCGGCACAGTAGTCTAAGCATTTGAGATTTTAGATTGCAGGTTCCCTGACTTTCAATTAAATGTGGGATTCCCAATCTAAAACAGTCGTTTTTCAACACATAAAAAAGAGGAACTTTATCATGGTAGACGGATTTTTGCGGAAGTTAAAAGATGCGATCGTTGGGCCAGACAGCGAGCAATTCGATCCTGACGGCAATTACCAAGATGCCTCAAATCCCGGACAGTACGGCAACGTGACTCCAGCCAGCCAAGACCCCTACGGCGACCCGGCTGAGTACGGAGAGTACGGCAACGTGACTCCAGCCAGCCAAGACCCCTACGGCGACCCCGCAGACTACGCTGGTACCGACTACGGACAGTTCGGCAACCTGACTCCGGCCAGCGAAGACCCCTACGGCGACCCCGCAGACTACGTAGCGGATGCTGGAATGTTCGGCAACGTGCGTCCGGCCAGCGAAGACCCCTACGGCGACCCGGCGGATGAGGAAGGGTTTAGTTAAGTCAGTTGGCTACAAAAATTACCTGGTAAGCAACAGCACCCCTACGGGGGTGTTTTTTTTCTGGAGGACTAGCAGCAGAACGAGAAAACTGCAAAGATGGTATGAGTATTGTGGAGCTGGCTGGTACAGATTTTGCCAAAGTTCTCATTGCTAAGCGTATCAACACTCTTAACCCTGATACTGCAAGCTTATGTGCTAGCATCTCCTATTCTACAGCCGAGGAAGTGGCTCATCTGCTAAATCATTAGCCCCGTTAACTTAAGACAGTACACCATGCTGCTTGCTTACGTTTACAAGCTGAATCCATCGCCCAAACAAGCTCAAACAATCGAGCGGTGGATTCATTTGCTTCGCTTGCAGTACAACTTCAGAATCAGAGAGCGGACAGAAGCCTACGAGCAAGCAAGATTCCCTGTTATGGGGAACTACTGCTTCATCGAAACTCAAGCCGAGTGTTGCCCCCTTGCTTGCTCGTTAAGCAAAGGTGCTTTGTACGGCAATCCTTGGACAGCAAAAGGCAAGAAAAGGACTCCGCTCGCTCAACAAGATGCCAATTTGGTTGACCTGAAGCAGGAGCGTCCTTGGTATAGAGAAATCTATCACCATGTTTTGCAACAAATGCTGAAACAGGTTGATGCTGCTTTTGGGCGCTTTTTCCGAGGATTGGGCAAATATCCGAAAACAAAGCGACAGGGTAAATTTCGCTCTTTCACCTACCCGCCGGGAGATGTCGCCTTTAAAGGGAATAAAGTCCGACTTCCCGGTATTGGCTGGATTTCCTTTTTTCAGTCCCGACCGTTTCTTAATGGTTTCAGCATTCGTTCCGTCACTGTGCGGAAAAAAGCAGATGGCTTTTATATCTCTGTTCTGTTGCAAGATGAGTCGGTTCCAGATGTTCCAGCAGCGAATAAAGTTAAAACAGCAGTAGGAGTAGATCTGGGTATCAATAAGTTAATGTCTCTCAGTACGGGACAAACCATTGCCAATCCCAGATTTTATCAACAGATGGAGCGTCCGCGATCGCAACTAAACCGTGCTGTCAGCCGCAAGATTTTAGGTTCCCGCCGCAGAAGAAAAGCGTGCCAGCGCTTAGCAAGACTGGAACAAAAAGTTGCTAATCGACGAGAGGATTACCAATGGAAGATAGCTAATAGCTTGGTCAAGCAGTTTGACCTGATTGTGTTCGAGAATCTTAATATTCAAGGCATGATGGCACGCTGCAAACCAAAGCAGGATGAAAACGGAAAGTATCTGCCTAACGGTCAGTCTGCTAAATCTGGACTGAACAAAGTCATTGCTGATGCTGCTTGGGGTTCCTTAAAACAGAAAGTCAAGATTTTGTCCGAAAGGGCGGGCGTTCTGGTTTATGAAGCGGTGCCTCACTTTAGCTCTCAGGAATGCAGCGAGTGCGGGTATGTCAGTCCCACAAATCGAGATGGGGAGAAGTTTCTCTGTGAAGAATGCGGCCATCATGAGGATGCCGATGTGGATGCTGCAAAAGTTATTTTGAAGCGCGGTCTGGATGGACTGGGAATCTATTTGGATGCTGTACCGAGAGTCCCTCGGAAACAGGATAAAAGTACGCCCGAGGAGCCTGTTGGAAGACAGGGAAAATCATCCGCGTTGGTGGGTGAGCCTGGGAACCCTAAGAGAGTTCCAGCAATGGGAGTTATTTGAGTGGAGGGGAGTTTGAGCGATCGACTCTCGGCCTTTACGGCTGTCAATTGAAATCGGGTGTGTCTGACCAAGCTGCGATCGCCCACAAATTAGACATTTTCTCAAAAACGGAGAGGGTGGGATTTGAACCCACGGTGACATCACTGCCACACTCGGTTTCAAGCCGAGCGCATTCGACCACTCTGCCACCTCTCCTGGCGCATAAATTTTATCATACCAGCAAATGTCTCTAACTACAAATAGCTGCAGATTCAGCGCGCCGATAAAGAATTTGTTCTCTTTCTACCGCGAAATCTTCGCCTACCCATACCAGAGAAACTTCCGACACAGCTCCATTTTCCAGCAGGACGATCGAGAAATTCCGCAATTTCGAGCACTCTCTCTCGACAATTCGCGGTACGCTGGCCGCATTCAAATAAACTGTACCCTCCGCACTCACCTCCAGCGACTTCCGCAACTCGTGCTTCGTGTGGCGCAGTTTGTGGTGCATATGACCAAAAGTTACCAGAGGTATGTGCTTCCCAGAACTCCGAGTTCGATCGATCGCCTCCGCAAAATCCGGGTCGCCCCAATCCCCTCCCAACGGCTTCCAATCTCGCCCGCAGGGGTCTTCAGGAGCCTCTCCTAGCCCCGTCGGGCCCGTGTGACCCAAAAAAATCACATTTTCGCAATCGGCATCTGCCGCAGCTTCTGCAATGCGCCGCGCCGACTCTTCAAAACTTTCTACCCCAAACCATTCCGAGTAAAAATCCCCGTACTTCCACTCAGATCCCCCCCAAGTAAACGGGCGGCTTCCCACCACAGTTACGCCCAATTCGGGAAAATCCCTTTTCCCGTAACCGACGTGAGCTTCCCCCATTAAATCTAACTGCTGTTTCACCCAATTTTCTTGAGTGCGATCGTAAGGGCACTGACTGCGGCCCCACTCTGTCGCGGTGTACCAAGCGTCGTGGTTCCCAAACACCGCTGCTTTCGGAATGTCCAATTGGGCGATCGCCCGCACCACCTCCACCGACTCATTGCCAAAATCCCCCACAAACAGCACCAAATCAACGCCCAGATGCTTCAGGGCTTCGCCGTCTTCAGGTTCCCAGCGATCGTGAACGTCCCCCACCACCGCAATTTTGATAGATTTAGCTTTGTTCATTTCATTTGTTATGTGCGATCGATCCCTAGCCCCTTCTTATCAGCATAAGAAACAGCGACCAATTTTTGCACCCTCCCCCAGGCAATTTTAGATTTTAGATTTTAGATTTAGATGGGTTCCAGTGAACAGCCAGCACTTTTTGGTGAATTCAACTATAATTCAAAATACACTTTAGCTGTCTTCGCCACCTTCCCCGGAATATTCTAACTGTGTTTACCACCGCACCTGCTCCGAACTTTACTCAAACCCGACTGCCCGACGACTTGTTTGCAGCCATTAACGCCCTCAAACAAGAGTTAAACGCTGTCATTCTCGCCCACTATTACCAAGACTCCGAGATTCAAGACATCGCAGACTTCATTGGCGACTCCCTAGAACTTGCCCGCAAAGCCGCCAACACCAGCGCCGATGTCATAGTTTTTGCCGGAGTTCATTTCATGGCCGAAACCGCAAAAATTCTCAATCCCGACAAATTAGTATTGTTGCCAGACTTAAATGCTGGGTGTTCCCTCGCCGACAGTTGCCCTCCCGAAGCCTTTGCAGCTTTCAAAGCCGATCGACCAGGACATTTAGTAATTTCTTACATTAATTGTACCGCCGCCATTAAGGCAATGAGCGATATAATTTGCACCAGTTCTAATGCTGTTAAAATTGTTAACCAAATTCCCGAAAATCAGCCGATAATTTTTGGGCCAGATCGCAATCTCGGTCGCTACGTCATGGAACAAACTGGCAGAAACATGGAGATCTGGCAAGGAGCTTGCATCGTCCACGAAAACTTCTCAGAAAAAAAGATAGTTCAACTCAAAATCGAGAATCCCGAAGCCGAAATAATTGCCCACCCCGAATGCGAACCTCCCGTGCTGCGCCACGCTAATTACATAGGCTCTACCACTGCTTTGCTCAAATATTCTCAAGCTAGTTCCAGCCAAGCTTTTATTGTCGCGACTGAACCGGGAATCATTCACCAAATGCAAAAGCAAGCTCCGCACAAACGCTTTATTCCTGCTCCTTCAACCAATAATAACTGCGCTTGCAACGAATGCCCGCACATGAGATTAAATACCTTGGAAAAATTGTATCTAGCTCTGAAAAATCAAACCCCTGAAATTACCATGCCCCTAGATATTCAACTAGCAGCTTTGCAGCCCATCCAACGAATGCTAGAAATGAGCTAGCTGCTGGCTATTTTTCAGTAAATACATTGTAGGCTGGGTTGGGCGCGGCGATTAAATTAAGTCATTGCCTAACCCACCAACTCGGCAATTTGTGAAGCAGTGGTTAAATCTTTCTCATCATCTGCGGTTCATTCCTTTAAAATTCATCAACAATAAATGATACCCGAAAAACTGATTGTTTTCACCCGCTATCCCGAACCGGGAACAACCAAAACTCGACTAATTCCGGTGCTGGGAAAAACAGGCGCTGCCAACCTTCACCGCTTGATGGCCCAACGGACGATCGCCTGCGCTCTCTCTCTCCAAAAATCCCGCCGCTTATCGGTAGAAATTCATCGAGCCGGCGGCAGCCAACAACTGATGCAAGAGTGGCTAGGAAATGATATTTTTTGTGAAAATCAAATAGACGGAGATTTGGGCGCGAGAATGACAGCAGCGTTTCAAAAGTCTTTTAATTCAGGGGTTGAGAAAACTGCAATTATCGGCACTGATTGTCCGGGTTTGAAAGCAGAAATCATGGCACAAGCTTTTGAGGAATTGAGCCAGCACGATTTAGTTTTGGGCCCGGCAAAAGACGGAGGTTATTATCTGATCGGGCTGCGGCGATCGATACCGGAATTGTTCGGTGGCATTCACTGGGGAACCAGTCAAGTATTGGCTTGTACGCGGGCGATCGCCCAAAAGCTCGATCTCAATATTGCTTATCTTCCCACTCTTGCAGATATCGATCGACCCGAAGATCTCCTCGGTTTAGATATTAATATATTGAAATAACTAAACTCTATTTCAACTCTTTCAAATATTAGAAATTATCATATATAGTTTGAGAAAAATACTTGATTCTGAAACCAGAACGTCATAATATAGTAATTGTATTTGTCTAACCAAATGCTGAATCTCAGTAGCAGTTAGACAGCGCTTGGGACAATAGTCCCAGGCGCTAGAAAAAACCAAAAATTAGCAACTAAGCAACTAACAGATCAGCTTTGTACAAAACCCGCCCTGCCACAGGAAAGCCCAATGTAGGCGCGAGGCTATTGTAAAAAATGAGCAACTAATAGCTTGTTTTTTTGCCAAACTCTCCCAGGTTAAGGCAAAATGTAGGGGCGAGCCAGGGGTCAGAAATGGGCAAAATCAGCTTTGTACAAAACCCGCTCTCTCTAACGGGCTGCTTAATTCTGTATGTCGCCAGAAAATCCCAATCTCAAAATTTCCATTATCATTCCAGTCTTAAACGAAGCACCTACAATTGCCTCAGTCATCTCCACCGCCCTTGAGGCCCAAAATGTCGAAATAATTGTCGCCGACGGTGGCAGCAGCGACGGTACTACAGATATAGCAAAATCTTTTGGCGTCCGAGTTATCTCCACCGCCCCAGGCCGCGCCACCCAAATGAATGCAGGTGCCGCCGCCGCTACTGGAGATATCCTGCTGTTTCTCCACGCAGACACTCTGTTGCCTCGCGGGTACGACTCTGGCGCGCGTCGGGTACTAGCTAACCCGTCCGCAGTAGCGGGGGCCTTTCAACTTCAGATTGACGCCCACAGTCTCAGCCTGCGGCTGGTAGAAACAGGGGTAAACTGGCGATCGAACTTTCTGCAAATGCCCTACGGCGATCAAGCCATTTTCCTCAACGCAGCTACTTTTGACAAAATTGGCGGTTTTCCCGACTTGCCCCTGATGGAAGACTTTGAATTCGTGCGCCGATTGAAAAAACAAGGCCGCATCGAAATAGTACCCCACCCTGTGCTGACATCCGCCCGCCGCTGGCAGCAGCTTGGGATCATCAAAACCACCGCCATCAATCAAATAGTAATCATCGCTTATTTCCTGGGAGTGTCGCCCGATCGACTCGCTTTCTGGTATAAGAGGCAAAAGAAAAATTCTTCCAAAAACTAAAGAATAGTGAACTTTTCTAAAGCTCGCCGTTAATTATGTAAATAGGAAACACGTCCCTGCGTAAAATATGACTTGAACGCCTCAACTTTTTAAACTGCGAGGACAAACAGAATATGGCAGATCCCAGAGATGCAGAGCTTATTAAACCCTTTAACGGCGACCCGTTCACGGGTCATCTAGCAACTCCCATCAGTGCTTCTGATTTCACAAAAGCATTCATTGGGAACTTGCCCGCCTACCGCAAAGGACTCTCGCCCCTAATTCGAGGCCTAGAAATCGGTTTGGCACACGGTTATTTCCTCGTCGGCCCCGAAATCGTTTTCGGGCCCCTGCGGGATTATCCAGAAGCAGCTAATCTCGGCGGATTATATACAGCCCTCGTCTTAGTTCTGCTTGGCACACTAGGTATGTCTGCTTACGGTTTAGTCTCTTTCAAACAAGACAACACCAGCTACCCTAGCGCTAATCCCATGACCCCTGATTCCCTCAGAAATGCTGAGGGGTGGAGCCAGCTTACCGGGGGTTTCTTCATTGGTGGAATGGGTGGTGTCTTTGTTGCCTACTTCTTACTCGAAAACTTTAACGGCGTTGATGCCATTTTCCGGGGTTTAGTCAACAATTAGACTTGACTCCCAAATATCCCTGTTGGAACACACTAACTTTAGTTTGGAGAATTTGATATGACAGGTTCCTACGCTGCCTCTTTCTTGCCTTGGATTTTGATTCCCCTAATTACCTGGGTGATGCCGGTGGTGGTAATGGGTTTGTTGTTTATCTACATTGAAAGCGACGCCTGATCCTTACCCCTAAAGTAAGAGCTAAGTTGGAAAGCCGAAGTAAGATGATTGACGAACAATTGCTGTGAAATTTCTAGATAAATCTAGCGAAAATCAGCAAAAATTGTTTTGAGATTGCTGGCTATCAGAAAACTTAGTTTCTTTAACCCCATCCCCAGAATTTATCTGTGGAGCAATCTTTCAGTTTTCTTCCTTCAAAACTCGTAATTGCAAAAAAATCCTCTGCCTGCAGGCAGAGGATTTTTTTGCACAGAAGACAAATTATCCGCTCAGAGCACACAAATTGCCAAATTCTAAGCCACAATTGTTATGGAAACCTACTAATGAGGAGACAGCGATGCAATTTTTCCCCGCACGCCGCATCTTAGCTCCATTCCTGATCTCGGTACTGCTGTTAGTGACCGCCTGCGGTCAAACCCAAGCACCATCACGCTGGGACAAAGCTCAGCAGGAAAGCACCCAAAAACCTGGTAAAGCACAGCAGACAACTGCTGATAAATCAAGTGCTAGTAATCAAAACCTGCCTAAGAAGGCAGTTGCAGGCGGTAAGTTAAATAAATACTTCCCGTCTTCTGGCGGCGGATTCGATCGCGTTTTTGCTCAAGAAAAATCCGGTTTTGCTGAAGCTAAATTGAACAAAGCCGGTAAAAATGTCGCGGTACTCTCGATTAACGACATCGCCGGCAATCCCAGCGCAGGTGCAAAATTTAAGCAAAGTACCAAGCAAATCAGCGGCTATCCCGCCATTAATCAGGGTGCTAATATCACTGCTGTTTTAGTGGCAAATCGCTATCAGGTGAAAGTTCAATCCCGCGATCCCTCTTTTACCGCCAGCGATCGCGAAGCTTGGCTGTCAAAATTTAACCTCGGTGGCCTCGCCCGCGTCAAGTAGCAATGTCTTTTGTCACAATCCGCGCCCGACTCCAGTCTGGCGCTATTAGAACTAAGTCTGCCACAATGAGATTGTGAAGTTCTTGCCATCTGCCAAAAGTAATACCTTTGATTCCAGTTCCAGCAAAAGGAGTTTTTTGTGAGCAAAACAGTCTTTGAATTAGTCGATCAACTGCCTCAAGACAACATGACTGTCAAAGCCCTCCGAGCGCTTGACTTTGTGGTTCCCGGTGAGTGGAACAATTTAGTTGGCTTTGAAAATACCATTCGCACCGTTACTGGCGAAACAGACGAAGAACTGATTCAGCAAATTGGCGAGCGCGCGATCTACCTCTACAACGATAAATCTCAGGGCTACCAGCGCGCTCTCTGGCTCTACCAAACTATTGACAGTGCCGACAAGGCTTTGGGCACTGCCGCCCTGGCTAACAAAGTCTCCCAAAATGTCCCGTTTTTGTCCATGCTAGGCAATCTCACTCCCAAGCCGGAAAAAGCTCAAACGATCGACCTTTCTCTGAAGTTAGTCACTGAGTTGCTGGCTTTTTGCCAAATCAACGGCATTCCCGGCGACAGCATCGGCGATTTTGCCGCATCCTTGGGCGACTACGGCGGCGAATCCCTGATGCGGATGGCCGCTTTGGTTTGTTTTGACGGTTTGATTCCCCTGGGCCCGGACTTTATCATGGCAACTCAGTCTTGGATTCAAAAGCTGTCTCCTAGCGATTTGCAATCCAATCCGTCATTTAATGCGATCGGCGGCATGATTCCTGGGGGTTCTCCCGCGGGCCAACTCGGCTTTATCGGGGAAAGCTTTAACTCGGTTTCCGGCTGGATGAGCTCTTTTGTGAGCGATCGAGGTTTGACTCCCCAAAACGTACTCGGCCACTTGCAGAATTTTGTAGATATTTCAGCAGACAAGGTGGACTACGTGGGCGCATTCCTCGATATGACTACCAACTACTACGAACACACCGGTGTTCAAACTCTCGCCCGCCGTTTGATTGAACGAGCTGTCGCTGAGATTTAGAATAACCAAAGGAGTTGTGATATTGGCGGGCGATCGCCCTCTGAGAATGTTTTGAGTTCAAATTTTTTTGAATCCCAATTTTCTCAGGTTGGTTTTCGATAAAAAGTGTGCGCGATCAAAAAAGTCGATCGCCCCCACTTGCACTCACAACTCCTTTTACCGATCACTTTTAACAGGAAGCGTTAATGCCAGAAGAACCCCAAAATCCTACCGCTGGAGAATCGGAAACTCCCAGTGCTTCGATCGATCACGCCCCGAGTTCCGACACAGCAGAGACAACCGACTTGCCCAGCACTGACAAGCCTCAGCGGGCTGCTAAAAAGCCCGCAGCCAAGAAAGAACCGAAAAATCCTACCGCTGGCGAATCCGAAACTCCCAGTGCTGCGATCGAGAACGCCCCAAGTTCCGACGGACCCGACACAAGCGACTTACCCAGCACTGACAAGCCCCAAGCGGCTGCTAAAAAGCCCGCAGCCAAGGCCGAAGGCGACAAGCCCCCAGCTAAAGCTAAAAAGGAAAAAGCACCTGCTGTTGAAGACAAGCCCTTTGCGGAATTTATTCAACAAGATTATTTGCCCGCTTTGCAAACTGCTTTGACTAAGCAGGGGGTTAAGGATTTAGAGGTGAGTTTGGCAAAACAAAAACTCCCAGTTGCCGGCATGAGTTCCGCCGGAGATTGCTGGCAGGTAATTGGAAAATTCCAAGAAGGTCAGCGCCAATTTAACCTATATTTTCCTCAAGAAAATATTCAAAGTCAAAGGGCGTTTTCCTGCGCTGAAAATAATACCAAAACAAGCACTTTAGAGCCTTTTTTGATAGATGAGCGCAAGGTAACACTAGACCTCATGGTGTTTGGCGTCGTCCAGCGGCTTAACGCTCAAAAATGGCTGAGTCTTAATTAACCGGAGTTCGGGATAAGAAGAGGGGGGGACAATAACTTACTCAAAGTCAACCCCTACTCCCCAAAAATCAGGGGGATTTAGGGGGATCTGGACTCAGGTAAAAACGAGATTTATCACAGGCTTTCAGGCGATTGTTGACACCAACGGGATCTTGGAGTATCCCTACGGGGAAGCTCACGATAGGCGGGTGTACTTCATAAATGTGGAATCTGCTGTAAATGTAAATGGAAAGCAATAGCCAGAGAACTCAGAAAATCAGGTCATCTTCTCAATCAGTGGCTGCATCAATCCTGTGGGATGAAACTGAAGATAAAAATACAATTTTTTGGGAAGAATGGCAGGCCCATCAAGATTATCTTTCCCATTGCTGTCTCAAGTGGATGAACTCAAACCCCATCGATGCCGAAGAAGTATTGAGTCAGGCAATGCTTAAAGCCTGGAATGAATGGCAAAACTATGGAAGTCAAATTAAATGTCCTAAAGCTTGGTTAACTAAAATTCTCTATAACTTCTGCATAGATTTGCATCGAAAACGCAAACGAGATGCACTAATAATTAAAAACATAGACGAGATTAAACTTGAAGATTATCCAGCACTTTATTCTAACTTAGGATTTACTGAACCTAATTTTATAGACCTGGAATTGCAGGCATATATCTACCACCAAATTGACTCCTTGCCTCCCAGACTCCGCGATACTTTTGTCTTATACCACTACCAAAATAAATCTTATCAAGATATTGCCAAGCTATTTCTCTTCTCTGAAGAAAACGTCCGCAAATGCGTGACCAAAGCCTGCCGAATTCTGCGAAGGCATTTAACCAAATATCTGGCCGGTGAAGATGATACTCATCTAAATTCTTCCTCGCCCGCCTTAAAGTTGGTAATTCCTTTGCCAGAAAAGTCTCAACCCCAATGCAATTGGGAATCACTAATTCCCCCAAAAAGCCAGGATGAAGAAATTAGCTATCAAGTCACCGTACTATGTCTGGAAACTTTACCCCATCATTCCTACATCTCTACTACTCTTCTAGTCTGGAGATGAAAGTGCGTTGAGTCAGCCGTTGTTTATCCCGCCTTTGGGGAAGTTGAGAGGATATTGCAGCGGCTCAACGCTAAGAGGAGCAAGGGTTATAGGGGTTGAGGGGGGATTTTGGGGGAGAAAATTTGCTCGTAACTCGAAAAATTCCCAAATTAGGGTGGGAAAACGTCTAACTAATAAATAAGCGGTCAGATAAAACCGCTTAGAGTCCAGGCATTAGTTACATCTTTCTTAACAAAAAATGAGTACATCCCACAAAATCCAGATCGCACTCGTGGCAAGTCTCCTGTGGTCATCTACATCCATAAGCAGTTTTGCTGCTACCAACTCGATTACCTCTGAAAAGTTTCAGTCAGACACGGTTAAAATTCCTGTGGAAAGTATTCCATCTAGGCAATTAAATTTAACACCAGATACTTATTTAATTGCTGGTCAGTTCAGGGATATGCTGAGTAAAGTACCTGGGGGATATGCCACGTTCAAAGCATTTGACGAGATATGGAAGGATCCAGCAGACAGGAAGAAAAGATTATTTGATTACTGCAACACTCAAAAAGTGTTATCAGTTAAGCTATGTTTTAGAATGCTAACAGTTTGGGCAGACGATACAGGGGAATCTGCCAACCGTAAGGACTCCGATGAGCTAGACAATATATTTGATGAAGCCAGAAAAATGTAAAGGTAAAATAATCCATAATGCGTGAGAGTGAAATCTCTTTGACTTTGGGGACATTACCAACTTAGGGCGGCTCCATTTCAGTGTTCAAAAACTTGAAGAAAAAGCGATAGGGCCCACTCGACGAAGGGCGCGATCGCTTTTTTTCGCAGTGCGTAGGCAACGCCCGTCGTAGATATCGCTTTTTGTTTACTAGAGAGCCATTGATTTTCCTTGATAATAATTAATCTTTTTTGGCTTGTTCAGTTTGAGTAACTAAGACATAATGTGAGCAACGTAAATTATTCTATTTCCCCTTATCTATAGCCGATCTAAATTATGTCTGGATACTTTGCCACATCATTGGTGCAGTTCTGCCAATCTTCTGGGCTAGAGATGAATGTTCACTTTTTCTTAGAAGAAAAGCCAACTAGACAAGAGCAGAAATTAAACACTTTAAGTAAGTATGTTCAGAAATATCCCCAAGGATGGAAAAAAAGGTTAGAGCTAGCTAATTTGCTTTACCAGATGGGAGACTGGCAACAAGCGGTTGCCGAATATCATCAAGTGATTGAGCGACAAGCGCAATTAATGGGTGTGCTGCTGCAACTAGGGAAACTATTGCAGCTAATGAAACGAGACAAAGAGGCAATAGAAGTCTATGAAAAAGCCTTGTCGTGTTCCGAAAACGAAGCGACTCAGCATCATATCAAGGGATTGATGGCAGTTTGTCGGGGTGAGAGTGACAAAGCAATTATTGCCTTTAATTTAGCAACTCATTTAGAACGTGAAAAAGTAGTTCATCCGCTGGCTTTGGCACAGGTGTATCAGCAGATAGAAAATCATCTTGGCGTGCTCAGTGCTGTGGAGCAAATTTTGGCAATCAACCCAGATGATGTTGTGGCGTTGATTTACAGCCATGATGCGCTGCTAGCGGTGGGGGATATGAGCGCCGCAACAGAGCAGTTGAGCAAGCTTATAGCTCTATTTCCGAATGATTTTAGGGTACTGCAACGACAAATTGAGCAACGTCTTCAGATGAGATTAGTTTCTGGTGAAGAGGGAAAACTGACGAAAAAAATGATTACTTCTTTACTGCTACAAACTCCTTATGGGGCTGAGGCTCACAATTCTCTGGGCTATTATCACATTTTCCGGGGAGATTGGCGGCAAGGTGTGGAGGTGTTAGCAGAGTTTACCACCGAACACCCCAATTATCCTTATGGTTGGTATTACTATGGCCGGTGCTTATACGACACGGGAGAATATCAAAAAGCAGCACAGATGATGGCGAATGCTTATCAACTGTATCCCCATAATTGTGCAATTTATCAGGTCTTGTGTGAAATTTTACCGGCTGCCAAACGCTGGGAAGAATTGCGTTTTGTGGTCGAACAGATGCTGAAACGATTTCCTGAACGTTGGAGTGTTTGGGGGACTACGGGGCGGGTGTTGGTGGAACACTTCAAAGAGATTGAACGAGGATGTAGTGTTTCTGAGCAGGGCACAAAACTTCAGCCGCAGTTAGTTGATGCTTGGTTTCGTCATGGGCGGGTGTTGGCTTTGGCGCTTAAACATCAAGAAGCGGTGGAGGCGTTGGAGAAAGGATGGAAGTTGTTACCAGCGGGAATTTCTCTGCAATTCGTGCCGACGGCGCTGTGGCTGGCGGAGAGTTACCAGGTGCTGGGGGATGTTGGGGCTAGTCAGCGCTGGTGGAAAGTTGCCGGTGAGGGATGTCAGGAATTGAGAGCGTTTAACGGGGCTATGGCTGACTACTGGTTAGGGAGAGCCTTGGTGGGGTTGAAAGATCCGTTGGGAGCGATACAGGCTTATGAAAGTGCTTTGAGTCAGCAGTTGTTGTATCCAGCGCGTGGGGAGGTTGAGAAGAGTTTGCTGCGGTTGAAGGGTAAGGGGAGAAAGGGTTCTAGGGGTTGAGGGGGGATTTTTGGGGGAGAAAATTTCCTCGTAACTCGAAAAATTACTAAATGGGGATCGGGAAACGTCTAAAAGATGTGGGAAGAAAAAACCACCAATCCACGTAAATTTCAACAAACGAGGTATTGTCGTATGAGTTTTGTCAAAAAATTACCAGCAGTTTTAATTGCTGCGGCTGGTATCTCTTTGGGTTTCGCAGGTACAGCCTTAGCAGAAACGATTTTATTAGGAGAGAAGACTCTCGGTCCTCAAGAGACATTGGACTTAAGGCCAAAAGATATGAGGAATACAACCCTTTGCTTCCAGACAACTGATAACTTAGTGGGTAACCTAAAATTGCTTTATATCACCGACAGGGGGGGCGGAATAGACGTAAAAATAGAAGATTTACAGGCTAGCGCTAAAGAACAATGTATATCCAAAAGCATGGGTATATATCCGGTAAGGATAATAAATATGCAAAGAAATAGGCCTGAGTTTAGTCGATCTGTTCGTGTACGTGCGACGCAGGAATAAAGAATTACGTCAGGAAGCGCACATCTCAAGGCCTAGGCTTTAAAAAGCCAGAATATGACCAGACTAAGTATGTTTCACGAGTAGTAAAGCAGGGTGGATTTATTGTCAGAGGATAAGTAGCTAGGCGCACATAAACCTTGCTGTGTAACCGAATGTAAAGCTGCTAGAACCGTAAGCGAATTGCGACGTTTAACGAACAATGACATACTTATGTATTTTCCCACTCATCTACTTAAATGTATCATAGTATTTGCGATCGGGTCAGACCCGATCGCAAATACTATCCTAACTCGGTGTATCGCTAATGAACTTAATTGAAGCTATTATTGCATTTCCTGACCATCGACACCCAAGAGGTATTAAGTAGGTAGGCGCAAAGAAACCTCGCTATGTAACGGAATTTAAATCTGCCAGAACCATTGCGATTGCTTCGTTTCACTTCGTTTCATGCAGCTATGACATACTTATGTATTTTCCCACTCATCTACTTAATTGCTAATTGCTGATGCCGATAAGATGGTTTTTCGGAGATGCCCAATGCCCAATGCCCAAGGACTATTGACTATTGACTGCTGACTAATGACCGATTTTCTTCGGATTTTGTCAAAAAATTGCGAGCTTGCATAATCCCATAAAGGTTAACATCTGTTTCTAACAAACAAGCATGACCGCTGTTAGCAAGCAGCACCATTTCAGCTTTGGGAATTACCTTGACTAAAAGCTTCGCTTCTACTAGGGAAGGCAGCAGGCGATCGGCACCGCTAGCAATTACTAGCGTCGGCTGTTTGATGCCACGCAACTGATTTTCGTCAACATTAAACGATCGCACTAACGCCAATCTCCACACAGACGTGTTTTGCGGTACTGCTTGCATCGCTTCTAGCAAAGCTCGCCGATCATCGCGCCCAATCTTTCCTAATGATGCTAATATCGGCAATAAACCGATTACCGACAGCGGATAAAGGTTGGCCGGCAGCCACTGAGTCAGATACGATCCCCACTGCACCCAAGGCTGCTGTCGGAATGAAGAAGCTGGATTGACTAAAATTAATCGATCGCACAATTGAGGAGCTTCTAAAACAGTTTTCATCGCTAAACAGCCCCCAAATGACTCGCCGCACAGATAAACCGGCCGCTTCGGCTTTCCCGCTTGCTTTTCTGCTTCAATTAAGGCAATTGTTTCGCTAACCAGTACCTCCCAACTAGCCATGTCGTCAGCCGGTACAGTTAAGCAGCGAATGTCGAAATGATTTGCTAATTTAGCAATTTGCGGCCGCAGCAGCAAACCGCTGCCATCCATACCGGGCAGAAATACAAATAAAGGGCGATCGGGTTTCGGGGGTTTGGGGGTTAGGAAACGAACCTTATTGTTAGCATTTGCCATGATTCAAGTCAATCGATTTTAGATTTTAGATTTTAGATTTTAGATTGGAAATCTGACACCAGTCCACAGTCAACAGTCAACAAACTTACAAACAACCTCGTTGGAGTAATTCTGCAATTTCTCCCTGACAGTGGTCTGTGAGTTCAGCGACAACTGCTTTGGCTTTTTTGCCTTGATATTGCTGCTGTCTCTCGGCAGTAATCCAGTAAGGCTGGCCGATTAAAACATTAACTCGCTGATAAATTATCACAGGATGCCACCCAGATCGATCGAACAGCGGTTCCGAAGGATCAAACAAACTCAACAACTTGAGCGGTACACCCGATCGTACCGAGTGTTCCTCAAAAGAACTAATCGCCACGGGCAAAACCGCCAAATCCCGCACCGGTGCCCGCAAAGCCAAATGAGCAAATCCCCGCTGAAACTTCCCCACAGTATTCGGCCCGGTAAGCTTCACCATCGGTTCTGCACCCTCTGGAAACACCCCCACCATCTCCCCGCGTTGCAGCAGTGCTGTCGCTTGAGAGAAAAAATGCTGCTGTCGGTGCTCCGGTGCTTCTAAGGGGAAAGCGCCGAAAGTCGTGACTACTTCCCTCATCACCGGAACTTGACCCATGTAATGATGACAAGCAAAGCGGATCGATCGACCCAAAGCCGCCGTCAGCAGCACAGGATCTAAGAAACTGCGGTGATTGCTCACCACCAGCACCGGGCTCTGTTGGGGAATCCGGTCTTCGCGGTACATAAACATCTGTGTTCCCAAACCAGCCAGGAAACAGCGCGAAATCAGCAATTTGCTCTCTGAAGACATGGGCGAAAAGACAGGTGCGACGCTATAAAGGTTGATTCCATTCCCACGCAGCTTAACATTACTTTACTAAGTCGGGGCTCCCTCAAAAAGTAGACTTTCCCCTTATGCCTTGGTTTCGTAATCCTGGACGCACGGGCGGTCATCACCTTGGTTTATTGCGTTTACTTCCAGTCAGCCCGCCAAAACAGTAAAAAACCCGGCTTCTAGGCGTCGGAGGGCGATCGCTAACTGTTGCAACAGCATTTCCCAGTCAGAAGCAAAAATTTATCAAGTGTTGTGGCAACTTATATAAAGAATGTTTAAAACAGCCCCAAAAGCAAGTTGCGGCAGCTAAACTTAGAAATTTACAGTGGGCATTGACGCACTGTCAAAGTATTTTTGGACAAGTCGTAATAGCAATCTCGCGAGGCATCAAATGAATAACATCCAAAACTATCGCCTTAGATGTACGCTCACCTTTGGCGACATTTACGGTCAAATCATTGTTTGGCTGATAGTCATCTTCCTAAGTCTAGCCTCGGCACTCGCCTTGTGGAGTAGCGCCCGCCAAATCTTCGCCTTGGCTACTGTCGGCTTGATTTTAGTGCTGTCTCTGCCCTTCTTGCTGTTTGCTTTCGTTACAACTCTGCTAAATAACATTGAAGTGCTTGCTGTAGAACCCGGTACGGAACCTCAACCTTCTGCAACGGGAAATCAGTCGCTTCAGAACCCTGCCGAAAGCGCCGGCTAGTCCAATTTGAAAATTTAACTTTTGATTTTCCATTCAAATCAAAAGTTAAAAAACTTCCCACTCTTGTGGTAGGAAGTTTT
Organism: Microcoleus sp. K1-B1; assembly: GCF_036704705.1. Lineage (NCBI taxonomy): Bacteria > Bacillati > Cyanobacteriota > Cyanophyceae > Oscillatoriales > Microcoleaceae > Microcoleus > Microcoleus sp. K1-B1. The sequence goes on from NZ_JAUBSH010000024.1 coordinate 51,073, forward strand.
TTTTTGCGTCACCATAAGTTGAGCAGAACACTCAAAATAATTCAAAAAGATGCTAGAACACGACGTAATCATTGTAGGCGGCGGTTTAGCAGGTTGCCGCGCCGCAGTAGAAATTGCTCGGACTGACCCCAGTTTAAAGGTAGCTGTCGTCGCCAAAACTCACCCGATTCGATCGCACTCCGTCGCAGCCCAAGGTGGCATGGCCTCCAGCTTACAAAATGTCGATCCCGAAGACAGTTGGAAAGCCCACGCCTTCGACACAGTAAAAGGTTCAGACTATTTAGCCGACCAAGACGCGGTAGAAATCCTCACCCGCGAAGCCCCCGGTGTAGTCATAGATTTAGAACACATGGGAGTCCTCTTTTCCCGCCTCCCAGACGGCAGAATTGCCCAGCGCGCTTTCGGCGGACATTCCCACCGCCGCACCTGCTACGCCGCCGACAAAACCGGTCACGCCATCCTCCACGAATTAGTCAACAATCTGCGCCGCTGCGGAGTTCACATCTATCAGGAGTGGTATGTTACGCGCCTGATTTTGGAAGAAGGCCAAGCCAAGGGCGTAGTTATGTACAGCCTTCTAGACGGTCAAATTGAGGTTGTCCGTGCTAAGGCGGTGATGTTTGCTACGGGGGGTTACGGCCGAGTTTACAATACCACGTCGAACGATTACGCCTCGACGGGAGACGGTTTGGCGATGACGGCTTTAGCTGGATTGCCGCTGGAAGATATGGAATTCGTGCAGTTTCACCCGACGGGTTTGTATCCCGTGGGAGTGTTGATTTCGGAGGCTGTGCGGGGCGAAGGCGCTTATTTGATTAATTCAGAGGGCGATCGATTTATGGCAAATTATGCCCCGTCGCGGATGGAATTAGCGCCTAGGGATATCACCTCGCGGTCAATTTCCATAGAAATTCGCGCCGGCCGAGGAATTAATGTTGATGGTAGTGGCGGCGGCCCGTTTATCTACCTCGATTTGCGGCACATGGGACGCGAAAAAATTATGAGCAAAATTCCTTTTGCTTGGGAAGAAGCCCACCGTTTGTTAGGAATTGATGCCGTAAATCAGCCGATGCCCGTCCGCCCTACCGTTCACTATTCAATGGGGGGAATTCCTACTAATGTTAGCGGGCAAGTTCGCAGCAGTCCTGATAGTTTGGTAGACGGTTTCTTTGCAGCCGGGGAAGCAGCTTGCGTGTCTGTTCATGGCGCCAACCGTTTGGGCAGCAATTCGCTTTTAGAATGCGTCGTTTACGGCAAAGTTACTGGCGCCACCATAGCACAATTCGTGCAAAATCGCAAGTTACCTGCCGTAGACGAACAGCGTTATATTACGGAAGCAAAAGAGCAAATTCAGGCACTTTTAGAACGTCCGGGAAAATACCGCATCAATCAAGTGCGGCAGCAGTATCAAGATACTATGACTGAGTATTGTGGCGTATTTCGTAGCGCCGAATTGATGCAGGAAGGTTTAAAGAAATTGGAGGATTTAGAACGACAATATGAGGAGGTTTACTTAGACGATAAAGGCAAGTTGTGGAATACGGAAATTGTGGAAGCTTTGGAATTGCGGAGTTTGATAATAGTGGGGAAAATGATTTTAACTTCAGCTTTGAACCGACAGGAAAGTCGGGGAGCTCATTCGCGAGAAGATTTTACTGAGCGCGATGATGGGAATTTTTTGAAACATACGCTGGCCTATTATTCGCCTGCGGGGATTGATTTGGCTTATATGCCAGTAGCGATTACGATGTTTGAGCCGCAGGAGAGGAAGTATTAATATATCGAAAAAATCCAGGGATTTTAATCCCTGGCAAACTAGCGTTTTATTGACGGAGATGCCGCCTAAAATGAGTTATAATTAATTTGAAAATCATGTTAAAAATGACTGAGGCACGGGGGAAAAGAAATCGGATTTGTGATTTTTGAAATATATTGAGCGAGAGTAATTTCTGTAAGGGCGGGTTCACCAAAATATTTAACACCCACGAACTAATTATAAAACCCGTCCCCACCAGCCAAAAATTACTAATTCAAGTAAACACAATCTACTGAGTTTGCCGTTTAACTGGTTCCCAAGCTCTGCCTGGGAACCGATGTAAGCGAGGCTCTGCCTCGGCCCAGACTATGGAGGATCTTCCTCCGGATATGCGTTACCAGGAAGAGCCTGGTAACGAGTATAATCATTTAGGATTGCTATACTGATTTTATGGGGCATAATTCCGAATCTTTTAGAGTTATACCGTACCGATAAGCGATTTTCTAAACTGTTCAAAATAATATATAGCGGTTCTCAAAAAAGTGAGGTATGCCTTATGCCCTATGCCCTATGCCCTATGCCCTATGCCCTATGCCCATGAGTACCTCATCTTTCTGAGAAAGGCTATATGAGTAAAACGACACAGACATCTCAATTCCAGCAAGCTCTTGAAGCTGTAGAAGTTTTATCATTAGAAGATCAAGCCCTGCTTCTAGATATTCTTCAGAATCGTCTGCGACAACAGCGACGAAATGAATTACTCAAGGAAGTGGCAGAAGTTCGTCAAGAGTATGCTGAGGGAAATGTTAAATTTGGGTCGGTAGCCGATTTTATGGCGGAGTTGGATGATTGATGAAAATTGGTTGGACTCCCAAATCTATTCGTAGTTTCAAAAAGTTAGTTCGTAAAAATCCTCAGCTTCGCCTTTTAATTGAAGCTACGCTTGAACTTTTGTCTGAAGACTGCTTTAACCCCAGCTTGCGAACTCACAAACTGACAGGAGATTTATCGGGTATCTGGTCGTGTTCAATAGATTATGATTATCGGATTTTATTTGAGTTTGTGACCGATCCAGAAGATGAGGAGGAAGCTATTTTATTGCTCAAAATGGGTTCTCATGATGAAGTCTATTAAGACCGATCGCCCTTTTCCCCAATTCTCTCTCACTATCTCACTCTCCAGCATTCTCCATCACTTCCTCCACAGATAAACTTAACGCCTCCGCCACTTGTTCGGCACTCAACCCCATTCCCAACAACCGGGGAATTGCATCCCTTCTTGCCTGAAATTCAGCTTGTCGTGCTTGTTCTGCACTCTCGGCTCGCAACCTTTCTTGTTCGGCCCTTTCCCGCTGTTGATCCCCTCGCAACCTCTCTAATTCTGCTCTTTCATCGCCAATCAACAGCAAATTACCTTCCTCGTCCCACCAGCGCAGCCAAAGCATGGTTTGATTTTGATAACTGCCTTGCCAAAGTCCCAATTCTACGCCTAAAGGTGCAATGGGAAAATGACCGCGCTGATTGAGTTCTAACAGTTGATAATACCCGTCAATCAACCGATAAACTTCTAATCGGCCATTATTAACTTGGTAGATGCCGTAATAGGGAATTCGCATCACCCGCTCGTAAACCCAAAACTTTCCCGGTTTCGTTACCATCCCTTCATCTGAGCGCGATAAAGGAGTACGTGAAGCGAAGCTATCCCGAAGGGAATCGCGCTCTTCATCCCCGTTCCCGCTAGCAAATTCCAACGCAATTAACGGTGCTATGTGTTCCCGCCACAGCACGTAGGAACGCCGAATTTGACCGTCTAAATTAGGAGGTACATTGGGAACATAAAACCAATCAGGAGCTTCTGCACCTTTTTCCGGCGGCTCGGTTTCTCGCCAGTAAATGCCGCAGTCTTGACCGATCGCATATTGTCCGTCAGGATGGCGCTGCTGCAAAATCTGGCCGAGGGAATCAGTTAAAATTAAACTTTGCGGATGCTCCTGAAAATTTTTTACAAAAGTACCGTCGAAGTCTGGTAATTGAGTGTGGTCTGGAAAAGCAGGAGGTAGAACAACGCGGTTAACGCTAATAGTAATAATTCCCTCCGAGGTCTTACATAATTGGTAATTAGTAATTGGTAGTCGGTAACAAAACGCTGGGTGCGAGGGCTTAGAAACCCGGTTTCGACCTGTATCTGTCGTCGTTCAACCAAGATTTATCGTAGAAACCGGATTTCTTTTCGTAAGTCCTGCGTAATTAGGAATAAAGCGAGTAGTTTTGAGTTTAAATTATTAAATTTTTTACTTCAAACTCTTTCACTTAAGACCCCCAACTCTTTCACTAAAAACTTTCCTTAAGGTTTCGGTAGCGCACCTTCAGGACTAGGAGAAGCCGCCGGTTCCGGAGTCGTCGTAGCCGCAGGAGAAGGCGAAGGAGTGCCACTAGCTAACTGATTAATTTGGTCTTTATAGTTAGGAGGAGCTAACTCAGTAGCTCGATCGAACAGCGTTTTTGCCTCATCTGTTTTGCCCTGTTCCTTCAGCACGATCGCCTTTCCTAAAGTCGGGCGAAAATCTTTGGGATTAGCCTTAGCAGATTCGTCATAAATCGCGATCGCCTCCTCGTAGCGCTTCTGCACAGCATAAACCTGCCCCAAAATCAACTGCACTGAAGTTACATCCACACTTTCCGGTTTCGCCAGATTTGCAGCCGGAGCCGCCTTCAGCGTATCTTGCAGCAGTCCGATCGCAGCTTCGGGCCGCTGCTGCACTAGCAGCAAATTCACCAACCCCTGCAAAGCCTTAATTTCCCCAGGCTTAGACGCTAAAATTGACCTGTAAGCTTGAGCAGCCCCTTCGCGATCGCCCGTGCGTTCCTTAGCCTGAGCCAGCAAAATTCCGTATTCAGTAGTCTCAGGATTCAGCGAAGCCAACTTTTCCAAAGGAGCGATCGCATCCTTAATGTCGCCGACTCCTTGCCCGATCAACTCCAGTCGCACCTGCAACAATCCCCGCAAAGCCGTTACGTTGTCAGGTTCCCGCTGCAAAACCAATTCATATCCCCTAGCCTGAGCTTGCAGCAACTCTGATTGCTTCTCCCCAGACTGGGCCGTCTGAGTAGGTGTTGGAGTTGACTGACTTTGCGCTTGGCTGGCCTGGAGAATACTGTTTAAAATTGGCACAAGGGAAAATCCCAAAAAAGCGATGAGCGACAGCACCACCACCACAGTAATCAACCCACGACGCTTGTTTGCTTTTTCCATAATTCAACTATCCCAGCTTAAAATCTACTATTTTCTAAGAATTCAGGCATTGCCGGGGGCATCTGCCATTTAGCTCGATCGGTGCAACCGTAAACGTTTTTAACTTCAAAGTCCCAACGGACAAAGCAGCCTTTTACTTGCAGCTAATATGGTAACAGACCCACAACTCCATGCTAGCTAAACAATTTTGGACACTCAGACCCGCAGCCCCAAGGACTGCGGTGTCTGTCCAATTTAGTCTGGTCAAGCTAAAAATTACCGAAAATATGGCGGATCAGGCCGTTAGGTAATTGGATTAAGTAAAATAGGCAAGCTGAATATCCTAAATGCTATTAGCCAGCAACTCCAGCTCAGCGCGATCGGCGATCTATCGGTCAGCAACTGCCAAAGTCCTTGCTCGCAAGGATTTTAGCAGCCAGCGAACCGATCGGCACTCGTAGCGTTGAAACTTGGCGTTGACGGGTCACAACCAGACATCCGGGCGCAAGCCCGCCTGTCAGGTGCTAGTAGTTTTTAAAGCAGTTTCTTCAGTTTATTCCTAATTTCCCTTAAGGGATGTGTCTCCGCTGCAAGGAGTTTTTATGAACCCCTCTCCCAACCGGTCTTCCAAATCGTCCAAATCTACTTCAAATCGCAAGGCTCAGCCGAGCGAGTTGGCCGTCAATCCGCCTAAAGATACAGATTCCATTCCTGAGACACCAGACGAAAGTTCGGTGCCTTCGGCGTTGGCTGCACCTGTTGACCCAAATCAACCGGCAACGCCAACAGACGCCCCAGCGTCTAAGGATAGGCTGCAACGACCACGCTACAGTTCTGCCCCCGACAAGGACAAAACAAAGCCACAAGACCAGCCTAGCAATGCTCCTGCACCCCCGGCGCCAGCAGCGTCCTCGACACCTGTCAGCGATACTCCAGCCCTAGCAGTCGCACCGCCGGCAAACGCCGAGCCAGCCGCTAACGAAAGTCAGGCCACTGAGGACATACCCTCCGTCATGCGCCAACATCCCATTCCCCCCCCCAGCGAACCCAGACAGTACCGAGCTGTTGGTTTGGTGCGGGGCCGCTACACGCCATCAGAAGAGCAATTCACCCGGGGTATGCTGATAGCTGCCGACGGAACTGCCATCGACGCAGTTTTGCTGGGTAGAGTCATGAGTTTAGTCAAAAATCACTTGGAGCTGGAACAAGAACACTTGTGGGTGGTCTATCCCCGCACCAGGCAAGAAGACGGCAACTTGCACGCCCAGATTATGGGGGTTTGGGAGCCGGAAACGCTCAAGAAACCTCCCGAACCGTCCTCTGATGAGGAAAATCAGGAAGCAGCGGAGATTGAGGCTAGTGGCGAAGCATCGACCGCATCTTTGTCGCCCTCGGAACCTGATGTTGAAGATGGCTATTTTTCGATTAGAGGTGAGGTGATTTATCAATCCCAAGACGAAGAAAAATATGTCATCGTCAAAATCAAGCAAGCTCCCCGCAAGAATGACGACAAGATGAAGTTTTTCAAACTCAAACTTAAGGGAGATTTAGCTACAAAGGCGATCGGGTTTTTCTGGGATTTCCACGTCAAATTGAAAGCTGACAGTCTGATGATTGAGCAGGCTAATAATATTGGTGCCCTGCCGATTAAAAAGCGGAAATTCCCCCCTGGCAGCAAGCCGCCCGGTGGCTTCAAAGGAGGAGGGAAGCGTCCGTTTACTCCTAGGCCCAGCGGTGACGGTGCTCCTGTAGGGCGTCCTACCATCAAGTCCGCAGCAGCAGCACCGCCTGCCCCCAAGGCACCTCTTCCTAAGCCGGTTAAGAAGCCTAAGCCGATCGAGGAATAAAAAATAGTGAAAGTAAAAATGCAAGATTAAAGCTTAAAAAAACTTTTAATCTTGCATTTTTACCAGAAGTGTTGACTGCCCCTTGATCGGAGGATAAAAATAGATACACTAATCTTGTAAACCGCTGATTTTAGCTCTTAAAAATGAGTTCATTAAACCAGTGAACATAGCTATTGTTTTACATATAAAAACCTGTAAATAGCGTAATTCATCTAGCAGCTTATCACCGATTACAGAGGGAACATCCACTAATTGAAGAAGCAAGTAACAAATCAAAGAAGCATAGATTGGTATCCGAATCCTCTTGGTATGATTCGTGATTAAAGGAGACCACTTTAAGTGCTTTTTCAGGAATATTCATAGCAACTCAATTTGCCATCGTCTTTTCTAAAATTATCGGATTTCTTCCTTACTATATCCCAGGTTTCCTGATTCAGGTAAATTGGTCACAAATCTAAATTATCTCCCGGTCTCTAAATCTCAAAAAGTCACCAATCTTAATTGGACTGCTCGTTGACCTTTCCAAACTTCATAAGTTCCATTTTCCTTGATATTGAGAGTAGAATTATTTTTAATTCTCAAGATACAATATAAATTGTATTTTTTAAGTAATGCTTTAACTCGTTCAGAACTTGAAAATCCTCTATCCATTACAGCGACTCCCTTCTGGGGCAGGGCTGTTTCATTCTCACGAAAATCGCGATTTTGACTCTTGTAGTGCCAAGAATGTCTACCCCCCCCACAGACGACTTCACAGGCGTTTGAGACATAGGGGCAGCCACGGGGGGATTGCCCCTACAAGAGAATGAAACAGCCCTGCCCTGAAGAGGCATTCTCACCCCGTCAAGCGATCGTCTGGTGGTGGACTCGGCATCAAAAATAGTGAAAAGGGCGATCGCACTCGGAACTTGCTTGCTTGGGGGCGATCGACTTTTCCCGAAAAACCATTAATATCCAACCAATAACAAATCACTAATCACTAATCACCAAGGACTCCCAATCATCACAAAAGCCGACCAATAATAAGGATGCGACAACTTTAAATCGGCAAACCCTTGCAGCGAAGCCGGCAACTCCACCCCCTCACCCCGACTCGAACCGCGCAATCGGCCACCCTCCAAACGCACATCTCCCCGCAACATCGCAATTTGCGCTTGTCGCAGCGCCGCCCCCTTAATTCGCGCCGTCTTCAACTGCTGGTAAAACTCACTCATCAATCCCAAAGTACCTTCATCACTCACGTACCACAAACTTCCCAAAGCCGTTTGCACTCCCGCTTGCAGCGCCAACCCCCCAAAACCCAACTCCGCTTGTGCATCTCCCACCGCAGTCCGACAAGCACTTAAAACTAACATATTCACCTGCGGATCATTCAATCTCAAATCCCGCAATTGATCCAGTCGTAGCCGACTATTCCATAACTGAATAAAAGAATTATTTGGTGTTCCAGGTCGAAATTCGCCGTGAGTAGCTAAGTGAATAACCCCAAAAGGTCGGCTTTGATGCTGTTGCTTCAAATTCTCCAAAGTGAAACCCTCATTGAGAAAACTAACTCCCGGCCACTCTCTAGAAATAGCCGCTATTTCAGCAGGAACCGCAGGCAAAGGATTCAACTCGGAAAATTCCGAGGCACCCATTGCTAAAACTTGAGAATTTCTGAGATCGACGTAGCGAGTATCTGTTAAATTAATGCTGGGCATCAGGCTGAGATTATACTTTTCCACCAAAAACTGCTGTCCGTCGTGTAAAGCAGCAAAGGGCATACCTCTCAAACCTCGATCGACAACAAAGGAAATAGTATCCGTTTCACACTTTGTCAAACTGTCCTCTAAAGGCGCAATCATCCACTTATAAAGCTGTTGGGCAGATGGTAGATAACTCGTAGTAGCCCGCACCCCCGGTTTGGTAATCTCACCCCTGAACTCATTTACAACTTTCAGAAGTTCTTGCCGGTTCGCTGACGGCACACTTTTGTGAACCACTTCTCCGCAAGAAGTTATCAGCATTAAATTTAATTCTTCGGGCTGCGAGAACAGATAAATTAAGCTGGGTTTCGTGCCGGTTTGTGCGCCTACCGATGCTAACTTTTTTTGAATTTCCTCTGGGGATACCAACTCGTCGCTGATGTTGATGCCTAAATATTCCCCGAATTCTTGGCTGAAAGATTTGTCCAGCAGAGACAAAGCTTCCGATATTTTGCCGGTTTCCAAATTCCTGCCGATGTCGCCGCGAAATGCTGACTGAATAACTGAATCTCTGATATTTGAATTGATAAAATTTCTCAGTCCTCTGGGAGATTGCATTCTTTCGGGCGGCATCCTTTCTCCGGGTTTTCCTATATCTCGCGATATTCTGTTTTGGTTCTGCCGCTGTTCGCGACTAAAGGGTTGGTTGCGATCGGGGAAAAGCCGGCTTCTATCTAATGGAAATCTACCGCTTGGCGATGGTGGCGGTGGAGTTGTACCGGGTGGAGTTGTACCGGGTGGAGTTGTACCGGGTGGAGTTGTAACGGGTGGAGTTGTAACGGGTGGAGTTGTACCGGGTGGAGTTGTACCGGGTGGAGTTGTACCGGGTGGAGTTGTACCGGGTGGAGTTGTACCGGGTGGAGTTGTTGGTTGATTAGTAGTAACGATCGCACTATTGCCTTGAGTGTAAGAATTTATGAACGATCGCCCTTGAGTAATCGTACCTAAAGCATTGCTGGCGATCGCCCCAGCAGTACCGTTAGTCGTCGCATCTCCCACCGCAAAAGGTATTGGCGGATTGACATCGCCGCCGCCGTGGCGGATCGTAACTGTACCGGGTTGAGTGCCACCAAGAGTCGAGACGCTAACAGGGGTGGCGTTTTGGTCAAAAGTACCCGTCACTCGAAGTAAACCCGGAGTTGCGATCTCAACATTACCACCGGGAGCATTGATCGATGCAACACTGATATCATTTTGGGCATTAAGAGTGACTGTCGGAGTTCGATCAAACCCAATCGGATTAACATTTATTCGCCCAATTCTGATTTCGTTTCCGGCTAAAATCCTCACAATTCCCAAAGCATCGATATTGCCGGTGCTGACAGTTCCCCTGCTGCTAGTGACATCAACTTCAACTCCCCGCAAATCCCCTGATTTCACATCCAGCGGCGCTATTAAATTGACATTTCCTGTTGTAGCGTCTGTATTGCCAATATCAATACTTCCCGTATTGCTAGTTACATTAACTCCTACTCCCCGCAACTCTCCTGAAGTTACATCCAGCGGCGCTGTTAAATTGACAGTATTTTCTGTTGCTGTAGCGGGTCCAATATCAATAATTCCAGAGGTGCTATTTACATTAACTTTTGTTCCCAGCAAATCCCCTGAATTTACATTTCCCGAACCTATTATATTAATATTCCCAAGAGATGTAGTATTGCCGATCGCAATATTTCCTTGATCGCTCTTGAGTTCGACTGAACCCCCCAGCAAACTCCCTGCATTTAAGTTGCTGGTTGCTCTCAAAGCAATCCTAGCCGCCGGAGCATTGATGGAATCAACGCTAATATTAGTTTGGGCGTCCAGATTGACTGTAGGGATAATGGGATTAACTGGATTTGTGGCGACAGGATTAACAGTTATTGCCCCTGTGTTTATTGCCTCCTGTGCCGCTATAATTCTGACATCTCCAGAAGTAGCGATCGCCCCCGTATTAACACTCCCATTGCTACTGCTAGCATTGACAGTCGCAGCGGTGAGATTGCCTACCGTTAAATCCCTAAAAGCTGTCAAATTGATATTCTCAGTTGCTGTGATATTGACAGGTGTAGTATTAGGCACAATGGTATTGGCATCCGTCAAAACCCCCAATGCCCCGGAGTTACTGGTAACATTAACATTAGATCCCTGCAAAGTCCCAAAATTGACATTGCCAAAAGCTGTGAGTGCGATCGCCCCGGAAGTCCCAGTATCGATCGACCCTGTTACTATATTGCCTCGAACAGTATTCAGACTAATACTGCCGTTGATATCAGCACGAGAAACGTCACTTGTCAATATAATATTGTCATTAGCTTGAATATCAATTGTCGAACTAGACGTTAATCTGCCCCCAACTACCACTGCCCCTTCCCTGCTTTCGAGACTAATTTGACCGCCATTAATATCTCTAGTTGCGATACTTCCCGGCGCTGACAAAATCACCGGCCCGCCTGCAGAAATATTTTCAACAGAAATCAAATTATTCGACAAAAGAGACGCAGGAGTAAATATTGCATCGTCACCTAAAGGATTAGGTTGTTCATTATCACCCGGAGTATCCGTAGGAGAATTAGGAACATTAGGAGAATTTGCCAGATTTTGTACTCCAGCCCGCAGAATTAAAGCCGGACTGCTGGTTAAAATAGCAATATCTGGATCGCCACTCACATTTTCCCTACCCAATGCAATATCGGGGCCCGTAATTGTAATTTCCTCGGCAACAATGCTCCCCGTCGCCTCGACTTTCAGCGAAACTCCGGTATAATCTCCAAAGAAAACATCTCCTTCCGAACTGATAATCGGGTCAAATAAACTGACAAAGTTTCCCGGCATTCCCGACAAATTGAGAATCGAAAAATTGCCACCAGAAACAAAGTGGGAATCCCCCGAAATAACGCCGTTGCTAACCAAACTCAAATTGCCGCCACTTTGGAATTGCGCGGGAAGAGATAAGCCGCCGATCGCATTTTGAGTGAGAATATCAATAGTGCGATCGCCCTGAATGTATAAATTCCCCCCAGCCTGCGCCAAAAAAGGATTCTGGGCGCTGTCCCTGACCCGCACCGCATCCCCACCCAGCAAACTCAAATCCCCCGTAGTTTGCAGCCTAACGCCCGCTAACGTGAGATTTTCCGCAGCCCATAAATTCGCACTTCCCGCATTCAACTGCGGCAGCCCAGACACATTAGCAGCAATCGCCACATCCCCAGAATTCACCTCCAAACCAGAACCCACAAGCCGCACAGAACCGTCATCGGCAACCGCAACACCCGCCGCCTGATTTTGCCCAGTACCTGTCAGCAACTGCGGCAAAGAAACAGGATTTAAAGTCTGTTGAGAATTACCAAAATTTCCGCCCGTTGCTATTTCCAAACTCAACAAATGCCCCGGTTGACTAATGCGTAAAACCCGATCGCCCTCAACAGCAGCAACAGTAATTTGCCCGCCCACAGCCGACAACTGCCCGGTACTAACAACCGTACCGCCAAGCAAAGCCAAATTTTGCCCCGGAGTCACCGCTAAATTACCAGCATTAACAATACTTCCCGGTACACCCGCACCAAAATAAAAAGCATTTGGCGTACCAACCAAGGCGCTAAAATTATTTGTACCCGCAGCATTAAACCAATTTGAACCAAAACCGACACCAGAAGCAGTAGTTGCAGTAAAAGCCGCCGGCACATTCAAACTCGCGTTCGGGCCAAACACAATCCCCGCAGGATTAATTAGAAAAAGATTAGAATTGCCGCCCGTGACAGTAATTAAACCGTTAATTAGCGAAGCGTCCCCGCCAGCAATGCGAGCTAATATATTCTGAATAGCCGAATTAGTCAGAAAATTAGCAATTTGACCTTCATTCAAGCCAAACTGCCCAAAACTGTGAAAAAGATTCGCGCCGTCTCCCGACAAACTGCCACCGTTGATATCATAACGGTTGCCGATGGGGGTGACAACAGTACCGGTACCGTCAGCAGCAGGCACTATGGGCTGTGCTTGCGCGAAAGTATTAAAAATTAACAAAGAAAACGGACAAATAAATAGCGCAACCTTTTTAATCTTTAAGTTGGCATTTTTCATAGCAGCAAGTAAAACTATCCTAATTGCCTTAATTATCGCACTTGCAAACAACTTACCCCTAAATAACAAATTAATTCGCTCATGACAACTCCCAAAATCAAAAGCCTCTACACAGACGGCGCTTGTTCCGGCAACCCAGGCCCTGGCGGCTGGGGTGCAGTAGTTTGCTTCGCCGACGGCAACTGTCACGAACTCGGGGGTGGAGACCCCCAAACCACCAACAACCGCATGGAAATGCAGGCGGCTGTCGCTGCGCTGGAATTTTTTGCCCGTTCCGGTCAAACCGAACCAGTCACCGTTTACACCGACAGCGAATACGTTAAAAACGGCATCACCAAATGGATTCAAGGCTGGAAAAATAAAGGCTGGAAAACTTCAACGGGCAAAGATGTTGTCAACCAAGACCTCTGGCATCTGCTAGACAAGCTGAATTCCCGGCAAATCCAGTGGGAACACGTCCGCGGCCACTCCGGCGACTTCTACAACGACAGATGCGATGAAATCGCCCGCAGCTTCTCCCACAATCTCACTCCCGAACTGCAACAGCAGAAACCAACGGGAGACGAGGCCGGGGCGGGCACGGGGACACCGCCCCTACACTTTGAAAATACAATTGTTTCGGAAGAAACGGACGCAACTGGTAACAAAACGATAGAATCCTATGTCATAACTTCTGACCTTCCGATCTCCAACTCTACCATGATGGATTCAACTGCCGATACCCTGGAGAACTTGCCCCGCGAGGTGAGGGTTCAAGACCTCCGCAATCTGATCGAAACGTTGCACATCGCCGACGAGGTTGCTACGAAAGGCTACTTGATTACCAGTTCTGAACTGGCTGATTTGATGGATGTAAATGCCAGCGCTGTCACCAGTCGCGGAGACAACTGGGTTTGGCGAAATTGGGTAGTGTCGCGGGTGCGGCGCGAAGGCAACCAAATTCTCTGGCAATTAGAGAGAATCGACCACGTTAGTACAACTGATTAGTGGTTAGTCATGAGTTATTAGTTGATTAATGACTGATGACTAATGACTGTCTCAAAGCAAGATTTGGCAAAATTCCGTAGGGACACAACATTGTTGTGTCCTTTTAGTCCTCAGTTTAGTAAACACACTACTTAACATCAGTCCCAGTTAAAAGAAAGAATCCAACTGTCTGTAAGCCCGTGCTCTAAACCCTCATAAAATCAGTGATTTCCCATCGAAAATCTCAAATCGAAAATCTCAAATAGCATGAGTATCAGCTTGCGAACAGTTACTGCTACCAGATATGTCACTCCCTTGCGCGAGGGCGGCTCGCTACCGGCGATCGTCGAAGCAGATGATGATGGTATGTACGTGCTCAAATTTCGCGGTGCGGGCCAGGGAGCCAAATCTCTGATCGCTGAGCTAGTGGCGGGAGAGATTGCTCGCGCCTCCGGGCTCCCAATCCCCGAACTCGTCTTTGTTGAACTCGATCCCGAACTGGCTCGGACTGAGCCTGACCCGGAAATTCAAGATTTGATCCGAGCAAGTGCTGGCCTCAACCTCGCCCTCGACTATCTCCCTGGCTCGATCACCTTTGACCCGATAGCGGGTAAGTCCGATGCGGATTTGGCGTCAGAAATCGTCTGGTTCGATGCTTTTGTGACTAACATTGATCGCACGCCGCGCAATGCAAATATGCTGGTATGGCACCGTCGGCTTTGGCTGATAGATCACGGTGCAGCCCTCTACTTCCACCACACCTGGAAAGATTATCTCTCGCGCAGCCGCGATCGTTTCCCCCCAATCAAAGACCACGTTCTGCTGCGTTTTGCCAGCACGCTGGAAGCGGCAAATTCCAAGATGACTCAAACGCTAACGCCGGACATCATTCGCAACATTGTTAAACTAATTCCTGATACTTGGCTGGTGGGAGATTCTCCTTTCAGCGATAGCAACGAACATCGGAATGCTTATATCGAGTACCTGCTAAATCGGCTAGAATCACCACATATTTTTTTGGAGGAAGCGATTAGTGCCCGATCGATTTCTTTATGATTACGCCATTATCCGCGTCGTTCCCAAAGTTGAGCGCGAGGAGTTTATCAACGTGGGGGCGATCGTTTCCTGCGGTACGAAAAAATTCCTCGAAGCTCGTATCGAAATTGATGAACAGCGCTTGATGGCGATCGACTCAACGTTGGATCTGGAAATGATTCGCAATCACCTAGCAGTCATTCCCATCATTTGTGCAGGCGGCAAGGAATCTGGCGCGATCGGTCAACTTCCGCAAAGAGAGCGCTTTCACTGGCTCGTAGCACCCCGCAGCACGATCGTTCAGACATCGCGGGTACACACTGGTTTTTGCCAGAATCTATCGGGCGCGATCGAACACTTGCTCGATACAATGGTGCGATCGTCAAGCCGATTTTAGATTTTAGATTTTAGATTTTAGATTTTAGATTTTAGATTTACTCATTTTAGCTAAAGATGAGAACGCCAGAACTATTGTACTGACGGGAAACTTTTCTAAAATGTTAGATCGTGGGCGATCTATCGATTTCCGAAAACACTCAGAATATCCGAATTATTCATATCTCTCTTCTCGACCTCTGCCTGAATGGGCGTTAATCCATTGTCATCTGCGGTTATTCTCTTTTTTTTACCGCAGATGAGGGCAGATCGACACAGATTAACGCAGATGAATGGACGATGCTACCGGATTTGATATAACTTTTATAAAGTCTTAGCCGCAGTTTCGCAAGGTAGAAAGATGATGCAAATTGAACCGACAAATATGACTTTCCCTCTCTGGGGTTTAACAATTTTCATTTTGTGGACGATCGCGGTTGTTATCATGCTGCTAGCAGTCAGGATTCGGCATCTATCTGCGGGCGGATCTGTAAAAGATTTCGGCACACCAAATGACGACAGCTTGCTTTGGCGACTATTTCGAGTACAATCCAACTTGATAGAAAACCTGCCTTTGTATTTGGGAGTTGTTTTCCTTCTAACAGTTAGGGGTGTGTCAGGAACAGCAGTAGATTTGCTGATTGTTGTGTACATCGTATTTCGGCTTGTACATTCAGTGATTCACATCGCTGGCCTCGATCCCAAGTTTCGGTTGTTCAGCTTAATAATTCAGTTAAGCTGTTTGGTCGCGTTAACTATTATGGCAGTTTTGTAGGTGAGAAATTACGCAATTGACAGCTATATATAGTAGGGTGCGTCAGCAGGGGCAAACCTTAATTGTTTCTTACACAGCGTAAGTCAGACGCACCTTACAAGTCGATCGCCCCTGTGACATTACTACCTGTGAGTTGGCTAACTTATTGAAGTTTATGAACCGAAGATATCGTGCGATCGCTGTTATTTTAATTGTATTAGGCTGCATTATTTCTGTTTTAGTTCAGACACCGCAATCAGCCTTAACCGTGCCACCTCCTCTGCAAGAATCTCCGCCTCGCAGAGGAGATGTTGCTGAGACAATTAATTTTGGACGGCACTTTCAAGAGATGGGAGTTGAAGGCTCGATCGCGATTTACGATTTGAATAGCGATCGGCTTTATCAACACAACCCGCAACGTAACGCCACAGCTTTTTTACCCGCATCTACATTTAAGATTCTCAACTCTCTGATTTCCTTAGAAACAGGGGTGATTTCCGATGAGATTGCCGTGCTAACTTGGGATGGAATTCAAAGGCAAATTCCCGCATGGAATCGAGACTTGAATATGAGACAAGCCATGAAACTTTCTGCCGTTTGGTTTTACCAAGTTCTCGCCCGCCGAGTCGGACATGAGCAAATGCAAAAATGGGTAGCTAAAGTCGGTTATGGCAACCAAAAAATCGGTAACAAATACGATATTGACAAATTCTGGTTAGAGGGAGAACTGCGAATCACACCCAACGAGCAAATTCAATTTCTCCGCCGTCTCTACAAAAATGACTTACCCTTTTCTGAGCGCTCGCTGTCTCTGGTTAAAGACATCATAATTGTTGAACAAACTCCCGATTACACAATTAGGGCAAAAACAGGCTGGGCAAATTTTGGAGAAGAAACACAGCCTCAAATTGGCTGGTATGTAGGTTATTTAGAAAAGGATAAAAATGTTTACTTTTTTGCTACAAACATTAACATCCGCAACAATAATGACGGAGCTGCAAGAATCGAGTTAACGCGCCGTTGCTTCAAGGATCTGGGGCTGCTGTAAGTGCGTTATTTGTTCTGTAATGTTCGCCAAAATGCCAGCGGATCGGCTAACGGTGACAGCCAAAACACCCATTTATTGGAGACCTGAGTTCGATCGTAGGAAGCCGAGTCTTTTAAATCTTTTAGGACTTACACCAATTTTTTATGAGGTTGCATAGAATCCGATCCCCCCTAGCCCCCCTTAATAAGGGGGGGACAAGATTGTTCTCAAAGTCAACCCCTACTCCCCTTATTAAGGGGGATTTAGGGGGATCGAGATATGTGCAACTTCACATTAAATTGGTATTACGCAATTCGCACATATATATAGTTGCTATCGTGCTATATGTCATTTCTTCCAGCAAGGCGACTATCATCTAAGAGAGCATTAAGTTTTTCAACGACTAGCCAGGGGTTTCGACCTTTCAAACAAGCTGCGATTGCTGCTTCATAGGGATTTCTGCCAGTTTTTTTTACTGCTGCGATCGCCTGTTTGTTAGACAATCCCCGCGCGCTGACCAACCAAGCAGCCAAAACCTGTCCTGTACGTCCAATCCCCCCAGAACAGTGAACTACCACCCGTTCGCCTTTGCTATTTGCAGATTCCAAAAATGGCAATATGCGATCGATTAAAATATCGCGATCGACCAATTCAAAGTCTGCGATCGGTGCCCAGCAAACTCGATCGCACCCAAAGATATTCCGATATGTTTCCAGTAAATCAGTGTAGCGGATGAGTTGCGTCTGAGCAAGCAAGCAGCAAACTTGCTTGATATTATGCCCCTGCATAAATTCAATCCAGCGAGCAACTTCTGCATCGCGGTATCCTGGTCTGGCTGCACCAAACACAATTAATTCATTGTCTGAAGCCGGAGCGAATTTGTGCATACTGGTTTCAATATTTTTACCTATAATTAAGAAAGACGCACAAACCCTGAATCAACAATGAAAAACAATAGATCGATCGGTTTAATGAACTGGCTGCAACCCAAACCAGAAACCGTTTTGTTATGCGACTCAATAGCAGCAGCTTCTGACATGGCATTCATGCTCAACGGTGAGTGGGATGGGTGCAATAGTTTGGTGCTCCCTAAATGCGACAAAGTAGCAATTGAAGCAGCCGCTAGTTTGCTGGAGACATCGTGGTGCTACCAAAATACTTGCGAACCGATTTTAATTCGGCTTGCAGTTGACGAATTGCTGCGCCGTTATCCGGTGGGAGACAGGTTTTTTATTAATGCTAACTTGCGATGCGCGCAATTGAGCGAACTTTGCTTGGAAAACATTGATTTGAGTTATGCTAAATTGAATTTAGCTAACCTCAGCGGCACTAATTTAAGCAAAGCCAACTTAATGGCAGCACAGATGCAATCCGCAAATTTGAGTGGCTGCAATTTGAGTAAATCGCAACTTGTGAGGGCGAATTTATCAGGAGCAAATTTATCTGATGCTATTCTCAGAGGTGCTGATTTGAGTTATGCAGATTTAAGCAATGTTTGTTTAACAGGTGCGGATTTAAGAGGTGCAAATTTAGCGAAAACAGACTTAATAAAAACAAGCTTAGATGGGGCGATTTTTGAGTAATATCAAATCCCGCATAAGCTGTTGCACATTTAAACTGTGATACAAGCATTACCCTTATTTTTGATTTTGCGACCCCATTTAATTATTAATTGCCCTTCATTTAAGAGTCGGAATTTCTCACTCCTCCCATTACATTAACTCTGCCTTTTCTTCGGTCTCCTCTGACCTTTTTTCGGCTGCCTTTTTTACACCAGTTCTTTCTTCTGGTGACTCTTAAACTAAATCCACTCTCGTCCCAAAACCAGACCTGTAATCGTTCTGAAGTTTCTTTTTCTATTTTTAAATATTCGGCTATTTTTATTTTAAACGCTGTTCTTTTTTCAGGATTTCTCTTCGACTCTAGGCTATACTTAGCCCAGATGTAAACATACTTTTTTTTCTTTAATATCCTCGGAACTTGTCCTCCACTTAATTTTATTCCTGTGGATTCCTCTAAGTATGTTGCTAACCTCTGCGCTGTCCATCGTCCAAAATCATCTCCTAATTTTTGAGGGTCTTTTTCTAGAGTTTCTAATAATATATCTATATATTTATCGGTGGCTTTTTTGTGATTTTCCTTCATCCTCTCATCAATTATACTTTCTAGATTGTCTGGGTCTCCCTTGACACACCAATAAGATACTTTGTTGACTGAGCCACCCAAAAAATCAGCAATTTTAGATTGTGTCTTGCCGTCATTGAGCAATAATAAAATTAGAATTCTTTCTCTAACATTTGCCTTTTCTTCCTCTCTTAAGGCTTTTTCTAGTTTCTCTATTTGTTGGGGATTGAGATGTTTTTAGCTGGCATTTTTGTAGATATTGACTAACCTCATTTTTTATTATACCCTATTTAAAGGCACAACAGCTTAGCATCGGAATTAGGTAGTGATGCAGAGTAATGGTTTAATATTAAATCAACATAAATTTCCGAGGTAAAAGTATGGAATGTCCGAATTATCAAAGCAAATTTTTTTATTAAAAATAAAAAGACTTATTGCGGGAAACAGCGATTTAAATGTAAAAATTGTAGTCGTCAGGAAGATTGAAAATTCTCAATATAAGCAGATTTCAGCATAAACTCAAGCCTTAATTGAGCGGCTGATTTAAGAAAAAATTTCTTGAGCCGGAATAGCTAGAGCTACGGGGGTATTGATTCGATGGCTTCCGAATTATGTAAATAAAAAGTCTGCCGAAATTTCTGGGGAAATTTTGGTGATGAAAAAACCTTCATGTCAGTTGACTTTACAGCTAGATGAAAGGTGGTCATTTGTCAAAAACAAGCGAAAAAAGCAATGGCTCTGGATAGCTTTAGATCAAAATACCCGTGAAATTGTTGGACTTTATATTGGAAACCGCTCAAAAAAATCTGCATCCAAGCTCTGGCAATCTTTACCTCCTGTCTATAGACAATGTGCTGTTTGTCATACTGATTTTTGGGAATTTTATCCAGAAGTGCTACCTTTTACAAGACATCGACCTGTAGGTAAAGAATCGGGAAAAACCAGTTATATTGAAAGACTTAATAATACTTTACGGCAGCGAATTTATCGTTTGGTTCGTAAAACCTTGTCTTTCTCAAAAAAACTGATCTCACCATATTGGGCAAATTTTTAACTTTGTACATCACTATAATTCTTGGATAAGACAACGATATCATTACTGTGCATGACTACCCAAAGATGTTCCAGGCACTACTCCTAATTGGTCTAAGCGTTCCCAGATTAAGTTTTCAGTTTCCAGACAATGATTTTTTTTCAGCCTCAAGCAAAAAGACACACCCATTGTCTTCAGCTAGCTTCCCAGGTCTACCGAGCAAAATTCACGTAGCTTGCGGGGCGGAACGCCATCACCCAAAACCATCACTTTATATTTTTTAAGTAATGGTAAGACTTGCTGTAGAGCGAGAGTTTGTTCTGATAAATTACTGTTACCTAATTTGGGTAAGATACACCAGTATAATGGGAGGGCTGCGTCGCTGCCAAAGTAAGGCGATTCCCGGCAGGATAGCTTCGCTTCACGTAAACAGATTGATACACCCCCATTGACGTAGGATCGATCGCAATTGATAAAGTTTGCCCGACAGAGCAATACGTGGTTAACCAATAACTGATTAATGGAAACGTTCTGGAGTGCGAGCGTTAATTGAGGTATGTCAAGAAATCTTTGCAGTTTGCTTGGCAAGACTTTCAGTAGTAATTGGATAGGGAAATACCCGTGCGAGACGTTCCCGCCTCACTTGTTTTTCCGATTGTATAAGCTCCAATAATATTGTGAGCAACCTCAACTGGGTGTGCGTTAGTTGTTTTTGTAAGTGGGTTTGGTAGAATGTGGGTAACATTATTTTTGGGATAGGCTAGCTTGTAACAATTCGGCTGCCTATCTTTTTTTAGCATAAGTGGCCAAAATCTTTACTCCATAAAGGTTTCAGGCGGGTTGTCACCATCCCAGGGCGATCGCAAAAGTCGTTATTGCAGCGAGAAGAAAATGCTGGAACTTTGGAAAAACCTTTTTGCTATAGCACCGTTTATCCCCCACGGGCATTGCTATCTCTGGAAGCCAGGATTGGTGAGTCTTCATATCGCTTCCGACTCGCTAATCGCCCTGGCTTATTATTCCATTCCCATCACGCTGCTCTATTTTGTTCGCAAGCGACAAGATTTGCCCTACCCTTGGATATTTCTGCTATTTAGCACCTTTATCATCGCTTGCGGCGCCACTCACTTGATGGAGATTTGGACGCTTTGGCATCCTATCTATTGGCTGAGTGGCTGCCTCAAAGCCATCACCGCATTCATTTCAGTGCTAACAGCTATCGAGCTAGTGCCGATCGTACCCAAAGTATTAGCGCTCCCCAGTCCCGCACAGATGGAAGCAGCAAACCGAAAACTAGAACGCGAGATTGGAGAACGCAAAATTGCAGAAGCAGCACTTCAAGAGCGGGAGCAGTTTTTAAGCAACATTTATAACTCAGTAACAGATACCCTTTGGGTAGTAGAACAGGTTGAGGATGGTGAATTTCAAGTGGTCAGCATGAATCGAGCCATTGAATCCTCAACTGAAACTTTAGCCGAGCATTGGATTGGTAAACGACTGGACGAACTGTGGGACATCGATACAGCGACTACAATTCGATCGCACTACCATGACTGTTTGCAGCAAGGCAAAACAATCTCTTACGAGGAGAATCTGCCTTTTGGAGAACAGATTTGTTGCTTTCTGACCACCTTAACGCCTTTAGTCGCTCCCGATGAGCGAACTCGCTTACTCGGCGTCAGCATGGATATCACCGAACGCAAGCAGGCTGAAAATGCTTTGAAAGAAAGTGAAGAACGCTGGCAGTTAGCGTTGCGGGGTAACAAAGATGGAATTTGGGATTGGAATGTCAGAACGAATCAAGTTTTTTTCTCGGCGCGATGGAAGAAAATACTGGGTTATGAAGACTGTGAAATTTCCCACCATCTAGATGAATGGGCTAAACGAGTCCATCCAGACGATTTTGCCTGGGTGATGGAAACAATCCAAAATCACTTTGCTAAAAAAACACCTTTTTACCAAACCGAACACCGCATTTTATGTAAAGACGGAACTTATAAATGGATTCTCGATCGCGGTCAGGCACTCTGGGATGACAACGGCAATGCGATTAGAATGGTCGGTTCTTCTACCGATATTACAGAAAGCAAAAAGGCTGAAGCAGAACTGCGCTGGAAAGAAACCTTGCTGCGCTCGATGACGGATGCTTCGCCACTCGCTTTTTTTGTTGTAGATAACCGTAGCGATGACATTCTCTACTTCAATCACCGCTTCTGCAACATCTGGGGTATCGAACACCTAGAGGAACAGATGCAGCGGGGTCAACTGAAAAACAACGAGATCGTTCCTCACTGCCTGCCCGTCCTTGCAGATGTTCCGGCTTTTGCCGAATCCTGCAAACCGTTGCAAAGAGAAGAGAATCGAGCCGTTGTTGAAGATGAAATTCCTTTTAGCGATGGCCGCACTATTCGTCGTTTTTCGACACAAATTCGCGACGAAAGCGATCGCTATTTCGGACGGCTTTATCTCTTTGAAGATATTACCGAACGCAAGCAAATAGAAGAACAACTCCAACTGGCCGATTTTTCGCTCGAACGCTCCTCTCTCGCCCTTGCCTGGATCGATCGCGATGCCAGAATTTTACGGGTGAACCAAACAGCTTGTGAGCAAAGAGGATATTCTCGCGAAGAGTTGGTGTCGATGCGCGTTTGGGAAACAGATCCCAATTTCCCAAGGGAGGTATGGCCACAGCATTGGCAACAACTTAAAGAGCAAAAAACACTTTCATTTACTTCTCAACAATCCAGAAAAGATGGCAGTGTTCTTCCCGTAGAAATAACGCTAAATTATCTGGAATTTAACGGGAAAGAATACAATTTTGCTTGCGCCCGCGATATCAGCGATCGCTATCGCGCAGAAGAAGCACTGCGAGCCTCTCAAGCCCGTCTTTCTGGGGTTCTAGACATTGCCGACGAAGCCATTATCTCAGTAGACTCCAGCCAACGCATTACCCTATACAACCAAGGAGCGGAACGGATTTTTGGCTACACTTCCGAGGAAATGCTCGGTCAGACTCTCGACCGACTTTTGCCAGAACGCTTTGTGGCAAGTCATCGCCAGCACGTAGATCGATTTGCCCAATCTGCCCAAACAGCAAGGAAGATGGGTAGGCGCGGCGAGATTGTCGGTCGCCGTAAAGATGGCACGGAATTTCCGGCTGAAGCCTCGATTTCTCAATTGGAATTAACAGGAGAAAAAGTTTTTACTGTTTTTCTGCGCGACATTAGCGATCGCAAACAGGCAGAAACAGCCTTAAAAGAAAGTGAAGCCCGCTTCCAAGCATTTATGAATCACAGCCCTGCTGCTGCTTGGATTACCGATAGAGATGGGCGGCTTCTCTACTTCAGCAAAACCTATTCCCGAATGTTCAATTTGCCAACCAAATATTCAGTTGGCAAAACAGACCTCAACATCTATCCGGCTGAGTTTAGGCAGGAATATTTAAAAAATATTCGCAAAGTTGTAGAAACCAATCAAACGCTCGAAGCCATTGAACTGGCTCCCCTCGCGGACGGCAGCATTGGTGAGTTTTTGGTTTACAAGTTTCCGCTACCAACTTCATCGGGGCAAGTGCTGGTTGGCGGGGTAGCGATTGATGTTACCGAGCGCAAAAAAGCAGAGGCAGCCCTGCGACAACGAGAACAAGAGTTCCGCGCTTTAGTAGAAAATGCACCCGATATTATCATGCGATTCGATCGGGAATGTCGCTATCTCTATATCAACCCCATAGTTGAAGGACAATTGGGGATTCCTCCTGTCGCGTTTATCGGTAAAACTATTAATGAATTGGGTGCGCCCGAAGCATTGGTTAATCTTTGGCGAACAACCCTTGAGCAAGTATTTGAAACGGGTTGCGAGCAAAACATTGAATACGAAATTCCCTCGCTTGCAGGGCTAACTTATTATGCTTCCCGTGTGGTGCCTGAGTTGGGCAGCGATGGCTCGGTGCAATCAGTTTTGGCAGTTGCTCGCGATATCAGCGAGCGCAAACTTGCAGAAATGGCTCTAAAACAGGCTCGCAACGAGTTAGAAACTCGAGTCAAGCAACGCACTGCCTTACTAGCTACAGCAAATAAGGAATTGCGGCAAGAAATTGCCGATCGCAAACAAGCACAAGTAGCGCTGCAAGTATCGGAAGCCAGACTCAAAGAATTGCTTGATAATACAGCTGCCTTTATTTCCTCCGCACGCATCCATCCCGATAGAGTGTGGGAATACGACTACTATTCCCCTAATGGAGAAGAAATTTTTGGCTATAAAGGAGAAGAGTTTGCTGCCGATCCGAGTCTGTGGTTATCTAGAATTCCTGCCGAAGATATTGAGGCAATCGTTTTGCCAGCAATGGAAGATTTGTATAACGGACAGCAACTTACTATAGAGTATCGATTCTGCCATAAAAATGGGAATTTCCTTTGGTTATCTAACACTCTGCTCGCTAAAAAACACGCATCCGAAGATTATTGGTTTGCTACGGGAATTGTTATCGACATCACCGAACGCAAACAAGCAGAAAAAGCATTGCAGGAAAGCGAACAGCGCTTTGCTACTTTGGCGAAAACCGCACCTGTAGGAATTTTCCGCACCGATATTCAGGGCAATTGTGTGTATGGCAACGAACGCAGTTTTGAAATGATCGGGCTTTCCCCAGAGGAATCGATAGGAGCAGGTTGGGCAACAGCAATACACCCAGAGGATCGCGATCGCACTATTGCTGCTTGGTTGAGTTTCGTACAGCAAGGCATTCCCTATCACTGCGAACACCGCTTTAAACGACTCGATGGTAGCGTTATCTGGGTGTTAGGACAAGCGATCGCGGAAAAAGATGTTGATGGGAACACCATCGGTTACATCGGCACCATTACTGATATCACTGAGCGCAAACAATCAGAACAACTCTTAAAAGATTACAATCAACTTCTAGAAACTCAGGTACAAGAACGCACGGCTGCACTGACTCAAACAAATGCTCAATTAGAGCAGGAAATTGAGGAACGCAAGCAAATAGAAGACCAATTACGGCGCAGCGAAACCAAACTATCAGCCATTTTAGATAATGCAGGTGCTTGTATTTATATCAAAGATTTGAATGGCACCTACCTCTATGTCAATCGCTTAACTGAGGAATTTTTTGGGTGTAGCGCATCTGAAATTATTGGAAATAACGACCGTAATTTTTTTGCTGAAGAATTTGTTTTAGCTTACAAAGAAACTTGCGATCGCGTAACAAACAGCGGTCTTGTCCATCGCTTTGAGGAAATTGGAATTGATAGTAATGGAGAGCTACATTACGTTTTATCGACCAAAGTTCCTCTAAAAAATTCTGACGGCGATGTTTATGGCCTGTGCGGTATTTCGACAGATATTACCGAACTCAAGAAGACAGAAGCTGCGCTCAGGCAAAGCGAAGAACGAATGCAGGCGCTTTTGAGTGCGATACCCGATTTGATGTTGCGGCATCGAGTCGATGGCACTTATTTAGACGTGGCAGGAAATGACAGTTCCTTGCTAGTGCCGCGCGACGAGTTCATTGGCAAAAAGTTACAGGAAACGCCCATTCCCGAACAAATTAAAACCGACTTGCTCGAACGTTTCCAGGTAGTCGCGGAAACTGGAACGCTACAACTTTACGAACACGACCTGGAAAAACCGGATGGTATCCACAGTTACGAGACGCGCATCGTAAAAAGCGGTGTCGATGAAGTTGTATGTCTGGTGCGCGATATTACCGAACGCAAGCGAGCGCAAGTCGCCCTCCAAGAGAGCGAAGAACGCTACCGTACTGTGATAACAGCGATGGCAGAGGGGATTGTCTTGCAAGATGCGGACGGTGCTATCCGTACTTGTAATGCTAGTGCCAAACGCATTTTGGGTTTGTCTCGCAAGCAAATGATGGGGCGAACTTCTCTAGATCCCAACTGGCGAGCGGTGCGCGAAGACGGTTCCCCCTTCCCAGGAGAAGAACACCCGGCAATGGTGACGCTGCGAACGGGCAAAGCTTGCTTAAACGTCGTGATGGGAGTCCACAAACCGGATGGTAGTTTTACCTGGATTTCTATTAATTCTCAACCTCTGCGTCGAGCGGGCGAACCTCTTCCCCATGCAGTTGTTTGCTCGTTTGCTGATATTACCGCTCGCAAACAGGCACAAGAGGCACTGCGGCAAAGCGAAGCGCGTTATTTGGCGATTCTTGAAGATCAAACAGAAATGATCGGTCGCTCCTTACCAGATGGAACCTTGACCTTTGTTAACGAAGCTTTCTGCCGATTCTATGGAATGACGCGGGAACAACTCATCGGTCACTGCTACGAACCTAACGTATTTGAGGAAGACCGCGAGCTTGTAGCAAGGCTGGTTAAAACTCTTAGCGTAGATAATCCGCTCGTCATTATTGAAAATCGGGTGATTGCTAAGGGACAGGAAGTGCGTTGGACGCAGTGGGTTAACCGAGGAATATTCGACGAAAATGGTCAGCTCTTAGAGTTTCAAGGGGTTGGACGAGATATCACCGATCGTAAACTTGCTGAAGAAAGCCTGCGACGCTATGAAAAGATTGTTGCGGCTACCACTGATGCAATTTGTTTAGTCGATCGCAACTACACCTATCAAGTTGTTAATCAAGCATACTTGAATTGGCATCATCGCAATCGGGAAGAGATACTCGGACGTACTATTAGTGAAGTTTTGGGTAAGGAGCTGTTTGAAGCTCAAATCAAACCAAGAGTAGAGCGATGTTTAAGTGGGGAAACTGTTCAATACGAACTATGGGTTAAATATCCCAATGCGGAAGAGAAATTCCTCAGCGCTACCTACGCTCCTTATGTAGAGGCAGATGGCACTATTTCAGGTGTGGTTGCAAGTTTGCGAAACCTCACCAAACTGAAACAAATGGAAGTCGCGTTACAGCAGAGCGAATCTACCCTGCGAGCTTTTTTCAACAGCAGCGTCATGATGATGGGCATTGTCGAGCTGTATGAAGATGACTTTTTGCATCTGTCTGCTAACCCAGCAACCGCGCAATTTTTCGGCACCACTCCAGAGGCGATGCAGAATCATTTCGTTGGCAAATCGGGAATGCCGCGATCGCTCCTGCAACTTTGGCTGGGCCACTACTGGGAAGCTGTAAAAACTCAAGCTCCAGTACGATTTGAATACGCTCACGAAACTCCTACAGGACAAAAGTGGCTGTCTGCCAGCGTTTGCCCGATTACCATTGGCTCTAACGGTCGTCCGAGATTGTCGTACATTGTCGAAGATGTGAGCGATCGCAAACGAGCAGAAGAAGCGCTACAGCAGAGTGAATCAACCCTTCGCAGTTTCTTCGACAGCGGCTCGATGTTGATGGGTATTGTCGAGCTGTATGACGACGATATTCTGCATCTTTCTGATAATCCAACATCGGCGCGATTCTTCGGTACTACCCCAGAACAGATGAAAAATCGGTTTGCAAGTGAGATGGGAGTGCCACCAGCACACCTACAGCAGTGGATCGAGCGCTATCGAGAAGCTTTACAGACTCAAGCTGCCGTGCGCTTTGAGTATCCTCACGAGACTCCAACCGAGTTAAAATGGCTCTCTGCCAGCGTTTGCCCCATTGGAATTGGCTCGAACGGTCGTCCGAGATTGTCGTACATTGTTGAAGATATCAGCGAGCGCAAACGCGCAGAAGAAGCACTCAGCCTCAGCGAAGGTCGGCTTAAACACCTGACGGCTAGCATTCCGGGAACCCTTTACTCCTTTGGATACTATCCCGATGGTTCGGCTAAGTTTGAGTATGTCAGTCCCGGTTGCCGAGACTTATTTGAACTCGAACCAGAGCAGGTACTAGCAGAGCGAAATCTTCTTGAAAACCAAGTTTCTCCTGATGACCGACCCAGGTTTGAAGAAGCAATTTCTTACTCCCTGCAAAACCTGCAACCTGTCACTGCTGAATGGCGCAATATAAATCCTTCTGGAAAACAAAGATGGCTGCGCGCCCAAGCTCAACCTGAATGCCGCGAAGATGGCTCCAAAGTTTGGCATGGAGTAATATTAGATATTACCGAGCGCAAACTTGCAGAAGAAAAGCTCAAACGGGCAGAGTATAAATATCGCACCTTAATCGAACAAATTCCGGGTATTGTTTATATCTCTCCGCTTGAGGCAACAACCGAGGAAGCTTACATCAGCCCGCAACTGCAACAATTGCTGGAAGTTCCTCCAGAAGAATGGTCTGCTGGATTCTTTAATAGTTGGGCTGATTACGTCCATCCAGAAGATCGCGATCGCGTTTGGCAAGCTGTCAGCACCACAATTTCTACGGGAGAACCATTGAGAGTCGAATATCGCATGATAACTCGCAATGGCAGAACGGTTTGGATCAGAGATCGAGCCAATCTTGTCCTTTCCTCTGATGGACGGACTCGCGTGCTTCAGGGTTTAGCTTTAGATATTAGCGATCGCAAACAAATTGAGCAAGCGCTGCAAGAAAGCAACGAGCGTTTCCACCTAGCAACATCGGCAGTAAAAGGATTTATTTACGACTGGGATCTGAAGCCCAATATAGTTTTACGGACGCGGGGACTATTTGAACTTGTTGGATACCGCCCCGAAGAAGCCGACGCGAAGGTTGACTGGTGGAACGAACACGTGCACCCAGAAGATTTACCCAAAATTTCCCAGCAGTTATCCGAAGCCTTTGCGAATGAAACTCAAAGTTATTACGTGCTGGAATACCGACTTCGCCATCGAGACGGTCACTACGTTTACCTGTCAGATTATGGCACGATCTCGCGAGATGCCAACAGACGACCAATTCGAGCCGTAGGCCACTCTATAGACGTAAGCGAACGCAAACAAGCAGAAGCTGCCTTGCAAAAAGCACTCCAAGCTGCTCAAGCTGCATCCGTCGCCAAAAGCCGCTTCCTGTCCAACATGAGCCACGAACTGCGTACTCCTCTCAATGCCATTCTCGGTTTTAGTCAGGTGATGGTTCGCAGTAGTTCTGTTTCCCCCGACCAAAAAGAACAGCTAAAAATCATCAATCGCAGTGGCGAACATTTGCTCAATTTAATCAACGATATTTTGTCGATGGCCAAAATTGAAGCGGGGCAGACTACGCTCAATGAAAATCGCTTTGACCTGTATCAGCTACTGAACGATCTAGAACAGATGCTCAAACTCAAAGCGCTTTCTAAAGGCTTACAACTAACCTTTGAACGGGCATTAAATGTTCCTCAATACGTGCAAACTGACGAAAATAAATTGCGTCAAATTTTAATTAACTTATTGGGAAATGCAATTAAATTCACTGCTTCCGGTCACGTTGTATCGCGAGTGAAAAAGAGCCGATTGTCAGGAAAATCTGACCTCCAAGACCCCAGCTCCAAAACTTACTTGTTGTTTGAAATTGAAGACACTGGCCCCGGCATTGCACCCGCTGAAATTAAAACTTTATTCGACCCCTTCGTCCAAACAGAAGCAGGCCGCAAATCGATGCAAGGAACGGGGTTGGGGTTACCCATCAGCCGACAATTCGTAGAGATGATGGGAGGAGAGATTGCGGTCAGTAGTCAACTCGGTCAGGGAACAATTTTCGCATTCGATATCCTCGCGAGCGCTGTTGCTGAACCTGATGATAAGAGTTTATTGATTACCCAGGAAGTTATTGGGTTAGAGCCAAATCAACCTGTGTACCGCATTCTAGTTGTTGAGGATGTCGAAGAGAACCGTCAGTTGCTCTTAAAAATACTTAAACCGTTAGGATTTGAAGTGCGAGAAGCGGTTAACGGTCAAGAAGCGATCGCTTTATGGTCAACTTGGAAACCGCACCTAATCTGGATGGATATGCGAATGCCCGTCATGGACGGCTACGAAGCAACTAGAGAAATAAAAGCTTTGGAACAGCAAAGTGTAGTAGCTAGAGAGAATAACAACTTACCTACCAACTCATCATCTACCAACGCAACAAAAATTATTGCTTTAACTGCTAGCGCTTTTGACGAAGATAGAGCCAAGATTATGACAGCAGGCTGCGATGACTTTATACATAAGCCTTTCCGAGAGTCGATTCTATTTGACAAGATGGCTCAACACTTAGGAGTCCGTTATATTTATCAAGAGGATTGGTCTAATAGCTCACCCGAGCTAGCAACACCGAGAAACTTAACACCAGAGGATCTAAACGTCATGCCTTCTGAGTGGATAGCACAGTTCCGACAAGAGGTGCTTTGTGCTAACGACGAGTTAATTTTGCAGCTAATCGACCAAATTCCCGAAAGCGAGGCAAGTTTAGCACACACCCTGGCAGATTTGGTTAATAACTTTCGCTTAGATATACTCTTTAATTTAGTCCGAGCATCTAGTAATGAATAGCCATCAAGTACCCGCTTTCTTGAGGGACATCCTCGTCGTTGACGATCATCCAGACAACCTCCGAGTTTTGTCCGCTATCCTTACCGAGTCTGGATATCACGTCCGAAGGGCAATTAACGGTCATCTGGCTTTAAAAGTTGCCCAAAATGCTCCCCCCGTTCTGATTTTACTTGACATCTTGATGCCAGAAATGGATGGCTATGAAGTTTGCTCCTTGCTAAAAACTCACCCACAAACAGCGGAGATTCCAGTAATTTTTATCAGCGCTCTTGATGATGTATTTGATAAAGTAAAAGCCTTTGAGGTTGGAGGGGTAGATTACATTACCAAACCCTTTCAGTCAGCCGAAGTTTTAGCTCGAGTTAAAAACCAACTAATTATCCGCAATCTGTATCTCCAACTTCAGAATCAAGCCCAGAAAATCGCCGAGCAAAATGTGTTTCTACAACAGGAAATTAAGTATCGCAAACGAGCTGAATCTGCTTTGGTTGAAGCTAATATTGAGCTACAGCGTCTCGCCTCTTTAGATAGCTTAACAGGAGTCGCTAATCGTCGTCAGTTCAATGAAGATCTCAATAAAGAGTGGCAACGGATGGCACGAGAGCAATTACCCTTATCTTTGATTTTAAGTGATATTGATTATTTCAAAAAATACAATGATACTTATGGTCATTTAGCGGGAGATTTCTGTCTACAGCAAGTGGCTCAAGCGATTAGCCGTGCTATTAAGCGTCCGGCAGATATATTGGCTCGTTACGGAGGTGAAGAATTTGCTGTAATTCTACCTAATACCAAAGCTGAAGGAGCGCTAAAAGTTGCTGAGGCGATGCGGCATGAAGTGCTCAATCTTAAAATTGCTCACGCTCAATCTGCTGTTAATAAATACGTCACCTTGAGTCTGGGCGTTTTCAGTGTAGTTCCCCAGGACATCTCTGACCCCTCAATCTTAATTGCTGCGGCTGATAAAGTGTTATATGAAGCTAAAAAGCAGGGGAGAAACCGCTCAATTGTGAAAACTTTTTAATCATTAGGCTTTGAGTTGCAACTCAACTTGCTTCCCAGATAAATTGATTTAGGTGATTTAACCCACATTCCGCAGATGTGGGTGGAATTTTTTTATCAGTTGTAAAAAGTGGGAACCCCAAAGTTTTTCCGTTAAACTTATGCGGTTTTAACCCACATTCCGCAGATGTGGGTGGAATTTTTTTATCAGTTGTAAAAAGTGGGAACCCCAAAGTTTTTCCGTTAAACTTATGCGGTTTTAACGTCACGGGAGTCGCTCAAATCTCCCGAAATTAAATAAAGTGAAATAATTGACTTTTTTTAATAGCTTGATGGCGCTGTTTTCTCGAAATAACTCAGCTTTTTAGCCAAGGAAAATCCTGCCATGAGCTAATTATCTTGACTAATAAATGTAGATTATTCACCAATATCTACAGCTTAATAACGAGCGTCATCCACCTAAAAACATTAAATAGTACCTACTGCAATACTGT